>JAYYFM010000019.1:0-11357 GCA_036158745.1 Thermoplasmatota archaeon | reverse complement strand
ACTGGTTACCCTCACTCGTCTGATAATTCTGTTCAAGCGACCACGATGTCGTCGTGGTCACTTCGTGATCGGCCATGGGTTGATTCCACGATCCAACTGTGAAGGTTCGCTCTTCTGTAATCGATGATGTTAGGGCATGACCGTCGTGGCCGTTGATGGTCACCGAAATTGCGATTGTATCGTTCCATGCAATCGCTGTATCAAGAACAATACGTGCAGTCAGCGTTGGCGTATTATCAAGGAACGTTGTTTGAATGGAAGGCGTCAAATCAATTGAATCTCGAATATGTTCAATGCTCACATCGTAGTCATGCGAAGAGGAATCTCCAAACGTCAACAGGTACGCATGCTCATTGGCCAAGGCGGAGGAACTGTTCCAATCCGTTGTAATCGATACGGTTGGCGACCCTTCTGCAGAGACATGTGACGACAGGGGCGTCAACATCAACAGCAAAACAAGAACAATGCTTTGGCTACGTCTCATGGGTGTTACTTAGCACCGCTCACCTCTAAGGG
Source organism: Thermoplasmatota archaeon (assembly GCA_036158745.1). Lineage (GTDB taxonomy): Archaea > Thermoplasmatota > Poseidoniia > Poseidoniales > Poseidoniaceae > MGIIa-L2. The sequence goes on along the minus strand of JAYYFM010000019.1, from coordinate 10,841 downwards.
TTTGGGGGCGTTGTTTCAACAATCAAAGGTTCAAGATGTAAGCAAACAAGAGGGGGGCAACGATGGTCGCATCGCTTTCAACGACAAACATCGGTGTTGATGCATCGATTTTACCCCACGTGATTTTTTCGCTTGGCGGAGCACCAGAATATCCTCCGAACGATGGACGGGATTCGGAAATTTGTCCAAACCATGACCACAGCGGTACATCTCGTTCGAGATCTTGATTGAGCATTGGAACAACGCAAATTGGGAAATCACCGGCAATTCCTCCACCAATTTGCAAAAAGGCTAGTGGCGAAGTTTGTTGTTCGTACCACGTTGCAAGGTGTTTCATGTACTCAATTCCAGAAAGGACGCAATCGGAATCGATCACACCTTCCATCGAACGAGCAGCAAAGATATTGCCCATGGTCGAATCTTCCCAACCAGGCACGTAGATTGGTACGTTTTCTTCGCAAGCTGCGAGGACCCAAGAGGATGACGTATCGCCCTCACAAGCATTGAGGAGGGACTCGGAACGCAGAACGTCGAAGAAGAAGTGATGTGGAAGTTGTCTCTTCGTTTTCTGAGATGCCTCCTTCCATGCTTCCAGTAGATGCGATTCAAGAACACGGATTGCTTGATCTTCAGGGATGCAAACATCCGTCACACGATTCATGTTCTTGTTGTGGAGTTCTTGTTCATCCTCGAGAGATAGTGTTCTCCAGTTCTCGATGGATTCGTAATGCGGAGAGGCCATCATGCGGAACACATCTTCCTCAAGATTCGCTCCAGTGCAGCTGATAGCGGCTACGTGACCTTGCCGAATCATTTGAGAAAGGAGATGTCCGATTCCTGCAGTGCTCATAGCACCAGCAAGGGTGATGAAGACCTTGCCGCCCGATTCGATGTGCTTCAACAGTGATGCGGACATCTTGGACAATTCGCCCGCATTGAAATGATGAAAGTAGGATTCAATCGTACCCCTGACGCTCATGTTCACACCTCAGGAAGCAGGAAGCGATCAACACTTTTTTGTTGCATCAAGACTGTAGCAGGAGACAACTCGTACAAGGCTTGCTTCAACTCCTCAACGATGGACGTTGGGTCTGTTCCTCCACAGGTGAAGGCATCGATGGCAAGTAAGCCTCGGCCCGAATAACAATGCGCACTAACGTGGCTTTCATCGAGCAACACAACTGCAGCAAACCCAGGAGGCGAAGTGGAGCCATCGAAGATTTCGACATAAGCATGAACTTCCCTAGCATCGCTTCTGCCGACGGCTTTTTGCATCAACTCAAGCATATCATTTCCATTGAACTGGGACGTTGGTAAGAACTCCGTACAATCGAGGAAGATGTGCTTTCCGTGTGATTTTGAAGGCATTTATTCTCCTCCACTCGACGCTGAAAAACCAGTAAAATCATGGGGCAATCGCTCAGATCCAGATGTTGGTGCTGTCGCATTCCATGCACCTCGTTGACGTGCAGAAGCGTGTGCAGCAACGACATTTGTTGCCAGCATAGCCGCAGTGAACTGAGTCAATGGTGAATCTTCCTGAACACCAATTTCGTTAACATCTGCACTGACAACAACAGCATTTGGAGCGTTGAACAGGGCTTGGATGGTTTCGTGCACCTGCCAATAGGTCAATCCACCAGGAACCGGTGTTCCCGTTGCAGGAACCAAGGATCCGTCCAGCCCATCGATGTCGATGGTGAGATGCACAGGCCCTTCGATCGAAGAAAGTGTCTCAAGCCATTGCTTCCAGTGGTGTGCACCATGGCAAGGTGATTGCGTGTCTCTGGCGAAAAATGTGGTAATTCGTTCATCCCCCATCATACGCTCGTGTTCCTCTTTGCTGTAAGCACGGATGCCCACTTGTAGCAACGAGCCAATTCCAGCATCGAGGGCTCGTGCTGCTGCGCAAGCGTGGGAATACTTCTCACCATCCAGATGCTCACGGAGATCACCGTGTGCATCGATTTGGACGACGGTCAGGTTGGAGAGATTGTTGTCCACAAGTGGATGGTGCCGTACTGCCTCCATGATGGGAGGCAAAATGCCATGCTCTCCACCGAGACAGAGCGGGAAGCAGTCGCCTCTGAACCACGGAATCAAGTAGCCTACCATCGAGTCGAGCTGTTGGAGAAGTGTAGGCTCCTCACCATCCCAAGGCTGAATGGTGTGCATCGAAAGTCCAGCAGGTAGGTCTTGGCCAAGTTGTGCATCGTACAATTCAACCTGCGTTGAGGCTTCGATGCAAGCCATCGGACCCAAGGCTGTTCCTTGACCGTACGACGTTGTCAATTCGTATGGCAAAGAGAGGATGGCGATATCGACATCACCCTCGCCTTGGTCAAGCCCAAGAAAGGTTGGCATGTCTTCGCCCTCCATGATTGCGGCGGCCTCTTCATGCTTCTAAGGATTACCAAAATCGAACCCAAATCGTCGCCGAAGTCGTGATTACATGAAAAAGGGCCGATGTGTTAATATACATCGACGCCCAATATACAATAGTGTTCTCGGGAGGAAAACCGGGGCGGAGTGATGGAAGATGGGAATGACACTACAATCGTTGACGCAAGCAATTCAACAACATATTGACACAGAAATGGATGCCGAAGTTGCAGCTGGAATGGCTGAACACGCACTCGGATTCTTCGGATTTTACAACCGTATCATCGACAATGCACTCGAACCAACTGACCGCAACCTGTTTTACATGTTTCAAGATTACGATTTGCTGACGACTGAATCCGAGGAGACGACGCTTTGGGATGGTCGAGAATGGCGTATCCACTATTGGAAGTTCAAGCCTGATCTAAAGGAGCGTGTCGAATCTTACATGCAGCGACAACGCAAGCCAGAGGAAATCGACCCTTTCGCCGACATCTATGGTACTGATGGACAATCCATTTGGACCCGAGAATCTGAAAAGGTTCAGAATCCAAACGCGTTCACAAGCGATTGGTGAAGATGCTTAGCAAGCGTTTTTGATTCACCGAAGCGAGGCGTTACCATGCGAGTCGCTGTCGGCTTGGTTTTGTGCCTCCTCCTAGCAGGCCTTCCACCGGTTGCGACTGCTTCTTCTGATGCCGATGACGCATGGCCAGGTGAACCGGTCGACAACCACGTTCACATGACGTGGGCTGCATTGACGATGGAAGTGAATGATTGGGCAGACAACCATCCTGACATCGTTAAATTGATCGATGCGGGAGACTCTGAACTTGGTAAGACGCTCTGGGTGCTTCAAATCTCAGATTGGTCGATGGAGACCAAAGCCAACGGCAAAGCAAAGGAGATCGTTTACATTGATGGAGGACATCACGGTAATGAGTACCTAGGAACGGCGCTTGCGTGGTTATCGGCACAATTCTACATCGAGGGTTGGTCTGAGGGGAATCAAGAGGTGATCGATGTCCTCCAAAGTACTGAACTTCACATCCTGATTATGCTCAATCCCGATGGTAACGACTTCGACACACGATGGAACATCAACCAAGTCGATTTGAATCGAAACTACGATCACTACTGGAACACCTGCCCCACAACCCAGCCTGGTAGTTCTGCTTTCAGCGAAGCGGAGACCGCAGCGAATGCAGAATACATGAACACATACGTGACAGACGCCGACCTCTATGTCACCATGCACACTGGTGTGTGGATCATTCTCTACCCATGGGGGAAGTGGGCAGACCAGCCATCTGATTGGGAGTTGTTCCATAGGATTCGGGACGATGTTAATGCCAACATTTCGGACATACCAATGCAAAACGCCAACCAAGGATTGTATCCTAATTGTGGTACGAGCAGAGATTATGGGTACGGTGTGATGGGAATCCCAACCTTCACCTTCGAAACCGACGATGAACAATTTGTTCCAGGCTCGGTCGAGGCACTCAACGAACGCCTCGATGAAGAATTGGATGTCATGCGATACCTGATCTCCAATGTATGGTATTGGCGTGCTCGCCTTGATGTTCATTCCATCCAGGTGTCCGATGAAGAAGTCGTTCTCGACGTCTCCAATCTTGGACAGGCATCGACGAGCAATGCAACTTTGCAGTTTGTTGATTCGTCTGGACAGGTTTCATGGACATCTTCGCTCTTTACAGTCAACGCGACAAATTCTACTGTTGCTGTTCTTGATGCTTCAAACCTAACTTACACGAAGGACGGGTCATGGCAGTTGTATTACCAAAAGCGGGTGATTGATGCTGCGAAATGGGTGACGGAGCCGCTCGAAATCAATGCAACGGTGCTCAGTGTAGAAGATGATTCAAGCTTCCTCATAGGTTACGGCCTGTTCAGTCCAACCACGATTCTTGCTGGTCTAGCTGTTATCGCACTACTTCGAAACGAGGACGAAGAATCGGCATAAATCGCTAAAAATCACTCGCAAGGTTTCAAGTGCCTCAAGGGGTTGGGCGTTATCGGTGAAACCATGCAAATCAACGTAAGTTCAAGTCACAACATCGATGGAACGCTCATTCTCCCTCTGTTTGAAGGAACAGATATCGTACCAGAAGCCCATGCAACAGGCATGCACGTTGCACTGAAAGCACAAATCAACCGTGTCCTCGCTGACGGCGATTTCAAGGGCAAGCCAAAGTCCACCATGTCCCTCGTTGGAAGTGAAGGTGGAAAGGCAATGCTCGTCGGTCTCGGAAAAGAAGACGATGCTGATGTCCACGCTTACCGAAAGGCTGGTGCTGCCGTTGTCGCTGCTCGAAAGAAGACCCACGGAACCGATCTCACCGTTCGCTTCGCTGGTGCCAGCATCGAATGCATGGGTGCATTTGCTGAAGGCATGCTGCTTCGCGATTACTCTTACGATGAGTACAAGATGCAGAAAGAGGAAGACAAGGAATCTGAGCGCAGTGTACGCATCACATGCGATGAAGGGCAAGAAGAAGACTTGCAGGCGCTCGTCAACATCCACAGCGGTGTTGCATCCGGCGTCCACCTCTCACGTGACCTCGGTAACTGTCCACCAAACGACATGTATCCTGAAGCATTCTCGGACATGGCATGGGAATGGGCCAAGCAATACGACAATGTCGATGTGACCATCATCAACTACGAACATGCCATGAAAGCCGGCATGGGCGGTCTCGTCGCTGTCGGCATGGGTTCATCTCGAAAACCGTGCATGGTCATCTTCGAAATGAACAAGGAAAAGCCAGGACGCTGTCCTCTTCTCGTTGGAAAAGGAATTACATTCGATACGGGTGGTATCTCGCTCAAGCCAGGTGCCAACATGGACGAAATGAAGTACGATATGGGTGGATCTGCAACAGTCTTTGGAACAATGCAAGCGCTCGCATCCACTGGATACGATGGCAAAGTGGTCGGAATCACCTGCATGGCTGAAAATATGCCTGCAGCAAACGCACAACGTCCAGGTGACGTCATTACAACACTCTCTGGCAAGACCATTGAAGTTCTCAACACCGACGCAGAAGGCCGATTGGTTCTCTCCGATGGATTGTGGAAGGCTGGTGAATTTGATCCTGAATTTATCATTGACTTTGCAACTCTCACCGGTGCTTGCGTTGTCGCTCTTGGCCACGAAGCTACAGGATTGTGGTCCAACGATGATGACTTCCGAACCAAGATTCACGAAGCAGGAAACGCTGTTGACGAACTGGCATGGCCAATGCCTCTTCTACCAGCCTTCGAAAAGGAAATGACCGATTCGAAGATTGCTGATACACGCAACCTTGGTGCTGGTCGCTGGGGCGGTGCCAACACCGCAGCAGCGTTCCTCAAGCAATTCGTTCCGAATCGAAACTACGATGAAGATGGTGAACAAATCACATGGGCACACATGGACATTGCCGGAACCTACTGGGGTGCGAAGACCAACACCATGGTCGGAAATGGTGCAACAGGTATCCACGTCCGCACCATGTACCACTTGATCACCAATTGGAACAACTGAACGTGATGGTATGCGCAAGCCTGTTCTCTTCTCGGGAGTGGTCTGCCTTCTCTTCTTATCTGGATGTCTCGGCTCTGTCTTCAATGAAGAGATTGAAACCACATTGAGCATTGAAGTAAGCGAAGATCGCATCACAATTGAGACCGTTTATGAGCAAGGTGAACGGGTTTCATCAACGACTGGAACGATTGAATTCGATTTTTCGGGTTCGACTTCGGATGCCTCAATTCAGGTGTTTGGGCTTACGTCTGATGACGGCCGCTCGCTCAGTGTCGACGCTTCCAAAGAGAAGACAATCTCATTGGATTTTGAACTCCATGGGATGTACTCTGTAGAACTCTTTGCTGTAGACTCAAGTGGAACCAATGTTACATTGACCAAGACGATTATCGTCGAACAAATCATCACATGGACTGAAGAGGGTACGGGAAACCCTCAGTCGTTGTTCTTTGAGGCAAATTCAGGAAATAACGGAACTTCTCCTTCGTATTTCATGCTCAATTCAACCGTAAGCAATCCAACCTCCTTGCTCGAATTGAATGGCAGGGATGTTGATGTCGAGTGGTCGGTGTTCAACGTTGATGGCCAATGTTTAGGCCATCGAGAAATCATCGAGAATGGTGATTCAGTGTCCTGGAACACATTGCATTTTTCGCCGATTGAAATGCATGAAGTCGAATTGACCATTCACGAAGGGCAGGATCAGGTCGATGTTGAACACCGCGTCGAGCTACGATACACGCAGTAACGTGCAATTGGACATCAAAACCACGACCTTAATGAATCCGAGAAAGACTTTGTATCGCCTTTTTCTCAATTCGTTTTAGTGGAATTATGATTACTGTTGCAGATATAGAAGATGCTCAGCGCAAGTGGGGAGATGGAATCGTAAGAATTGCTGCAGCACACCGTACTGGCGGCAACTACACAGAAATTGCCACCGAGCATGTTGAAGATCTCTATGCCTACAACCAAAGTGAAGTCTTGTTCAAACCGACGATGGCTTCTGTTGATCAATTCCGCCCAACGTTCGAAAGTGCGTTGTCCTACTTCGTTGCTGCGAACGGGGTATGTCAAGAAGACACAGGGTTTGCCATCAAAGGATGGACGTCGGTACGGTTTGAGAATGCAGGTTTCATTATCAATGAGACGAATGCTCTTGCCATGGGTAACTATTTTTTCACAGGTGTAGATGGCAATGAAACGAAAGTGGAGTACACGTTTGGATACATCCTTGATGAAGTAAGCAACCTTCGCATCGTGCTGCATCATTCCTCGCTTCCCGCCTCCTCATAGAGGATGGTTTGATTGTCCCGTCACATGCTTTTCATTTTCTAAAGAAATTTCTACCGAAGAGTTGGTTAATCCGGCCTCGAATGGTCTTCCATGGCGGGTGACCAGCGGCACATCCACGACCCCGAAAAAGCAGCTGAGTTTGCTCACGCCTTGGGACTAATGGTTGGTGGCCACCATCCATTTGTTGGCGATTGGCAGGTCAAAGGGCTCTATGCGTACCGTTACGGCAAATACAAGGGCCAAGCATATTTCGGTACAGGTGGGAACGAAAGCGATCGCCTCAAAGACACACACAACCCTAGCAAACCAGGGGAATCGAATCAAAAATACCGTCCTTGGAATCGCGATGACCCCAAGATACCAGAAGAGATTCGACAAAAGCTGATCAGGTGGGAGGACAAGAATTCAATCAGAGTTGTTTCACGTGGAATCACAGAAGATTCTCGAGTTGTCACCCTTCTCAGGACAGGGTGGTACCGAATAGAGCACGCAGATGGGAGTTTGATTGAGCGCGTAAGGGTTCACCGAGATGAGCGAAAGACGAGTGCCACCAACGAATTCATTGCGACGGGCGACTTTACAGGAGATGTAACGTGGTACGTGGAAGGCAACATAGTGAAAGTTCCCAAGTTTGACTCCACAGGTACGATTCAGGCGGACGGAAACATCACTTGGAGTCGTGACGGCAACAAGGCCATGTACGAAGGAAACGCTGGTGACCCTTCAACAGGGGAACAATCCATCCGCAACGGTGTTGGGAAAATAGCCCTCAAGAGCGTCCACGGGAAATACCTCAGCGCGCAGCCCGATGGTCGTGCTGAATGGAATCGTCCTACCGCGTGCGCCTGGGAATTTTTCGAATTGGGTGAGCGGGATGGGCGAAAAATTACGCTCAGAAGTACGCACGGCAAGTACGTTTCAGCGCAACCTGATGGTACTGTACAAATTAATCGGGATCATGCGCCACCCGGCGGCTGGGAGGAGTTTACTGTTGAAACCCGGCCCGGTTCAACTCCGGGAGATGCACACGATTTTCTCCATTTGAAGTCCGTTCACGGAAAATACCTGAGCGCACAGCCTGATGGCACGGCCCAATGGAACCGAGATCATGCACCACCTGGCGGCTGGGAAGATATCCAGTTCGTGCCACAGGTAACTCAAAACCAAGAACAAGTATCCATCAAGCATCAAGAGCCGATTGAAATTTTAGAAGCTGTCACCGGCAAGCCCATTCGTTTCAGACTCAATAATCCACCAGACAATAACCATGCTTGGGTCGGCATCTACCCGCCGAGTGCATATGACCAAAATCATGGAGCAGAAAACAATCGGTGGAAGTGGCTGCGCAACATCGATGTCAACAATGCATCATTCCCAAAACAGGTGGCAGGCAGTCACAGCATACGTGTTTTCTCAGATGGGGGATATACGCTTCACGCAAAGAAAAACTTCCATGTCGAGAAGGCCGAAACGTCAGGACGCGGAGGAATAAGATTCGCAGTTTTATTTGGTCTATTCTTGATACTTCCCGGTTTACCGCTTCTCATTGTAGGATCCATCTCCACAAGCGAGGACAGACTCGGAATGTTAATTCCAGGCGCGGTTTTCACGAGCTTCGGCGGCTTTGTACTGCTTATGTCGATAGTTGCGGTCATCAAGAGGGGGCCGACAGAGACAGAAAATTCCTCGTCCGTAATGGTATATCAGGAGGCGGTGGACAGCGCTTCAACCAACATCGAGGTACTGTCCTTCAATCACAATCAACCGATACGTTTCAGAATCAACAACCCTCCACCCGGAGATAATGCATGGGTTGGAATTTATCCTGTCGATGCCGAAGACCGCGAACATGATGATCGATGGAGGTGGCTGAGAGATATCGAAGTCGATAACGCCACATTCCCAGGACAATCCAAAGGAATGTGGAGCATTCGTCTGTTCTCTGATGGAGGATACACCTTGCACGAGCGAACAGATTTCGAAATTCTTGAGGGTTACAAAAATGAAGTCTGGATGCGTAATGCACGAATTGAAGCTTCACGAATCATCGGGGATATGATCGACCATCCAACCTTCGGTAACATGAACAGAAGAACAAGCATGATTATCAAACGAACAAAGCATGGAAACATGCATCGGTTTGAAACAAACAATACAACCTATCTCATCAAAGATGAAGATTTAGCGGACGAAGTCAATGTCAACGAACCGTTTTGGGGGAATGCGTGAGCATTTTTCGCAGACAAGTGCCGCTTATTGTAACCAAAGGGCCACATCAACCACCCCAACCAGTTCCCATTCCACAAACACCCCAGCAGCCTGGTCCGGGATCAAAGGCATATTGGGAAAGAATCAGTAAAAATGCCATCAAAAGAAGTGGTATCAAGAGTGCTATTCGAATCAAGTACCAACGTATGCCTCTTTCCTTCAACGTTTTTTTCATTTCCTCTGTTTGCCTTTTCCAATACGAACCTACGGTTGTCAGTTCAGGTCCTTTGAACGATTTAAGGAAATCACGCACACGTCTCATCAGAAAGGCTCCTTGTGTTGGTTCGGGTTTACTTGCACATAAATTCTACCCCGATTCAAAAAAAGCTAAAACTGAACAACTTACAGAGAAGGGAGTATCCACGACTCTAGTTTGAAATACGACTTGGATGAATGGGCTGGTGTATGCAAGAGTCACACACTCTTCTTGCGAAAATCATTCACTGGACATTCATCCCATTGTATGCTTATGGAATCTTCAAGCAGGTTGACGATATTGGGGCATTGGAGGATCGTGCTCTATTGGTTTTTGAATCCGTCTTCGCTTTAATTTTCCTGCTCATCGTCGTTCTGCGATTGACGTACATGCGCCGATTCAAGACATTCCAAGGTGCGACACACACGCCACATCGAATTCATGCGTTTATTGCCAAATCAGTGCACAGAGGCATGTATGCTGCATTGATTCTTCTTCCTCTCTCCGGATTGATGATCGCCGCACTCTACAGTCAAGACATCAAAAGCGGGCCTTTGCAAGAGGTTACCCTCGCTGTCCATGGATTCGCTGCGACCTTGAGTTATGTGATGATTGCAACACACGTTTCGGCTGCCATTTATTCGCGCATGAAGGGCGAAGGCGTGTGGTCATCCATGGTTCCGATTCTGAAAGAGGATGGTCCCACATCAAATCCGATTGTGGAAAAAATCATTCAGTTTGAACAGACGATTTATGACAAAATTGATCATTTAGTTTCAACCAAAAATCAAGAATAAACTTGTTTGCAATCATAGATTTGTATGCTAACCACACCAATCATGGCCCACCCCAACCTGATAATCCTCCGAGCCCAAAGTCACCATAGCCTCCACCCATCAAAGAGTTGAATGCGAGCATAAACACCATCCAAAAAATCGAGAGGATCAGCATAATTTTGAGAATCGTGTATCCAACCTTTCCTTCACTTCCAGCCAGCATACTTATGCATCCGAGTGTTAGAAAAAGACAAGAAGCGGCACATATGCCCAAACTCTCCGCTTGGGATGCGGCCAACAAGAGCCCAAGAGCAACAATGAGACACAACACAGTCAGTGTTTCCGCGAGTGGCTCATCATCCTCGGGTAAATC
>JAYYFM010000018.1:0-11501 GCA_036158745.1 Thermoplasmatota archaeon | reverse complement strand
ACCTCTCCAAGAAGGACATTGAAGCGCTGAATGCTGAATTGAGTGACCCGCGATTCGCTGATGGTTGGTGGCAAGAACAAATCAACATGATGTTGGAAGTTGGGAAAAAGGCTGAACAGCAATCCTTGGCAAAATACGGTCTTGATTTCGTTACGGAGACCTATTTGCCTGAGAAACTTCAACAGCTTGGATTGTGAAAGGAAAAAGCGAGGCTTCTTTGGGGAGTGGCGAATCGAATGAGCATGGAGAGCGGCAAAAAGAGCCCATGGCCGCTTCGTATTCTTATCGCTTCGATGGTGTGCTTTGTCATCGGAAGCATCACCATCATCGGACAGATGGATACGTTTGGAGATGCTCTCGATCCACAGCGCAACAACATCGGCTCACTTGATGCCAGTTCTGAAGAGCAGAAACTCATGAATGTCGAAGAGTCCGGTTGCTATCGGGCATATGGTGTCGATTTCGAAGGAACTGTTACTCTATCTGAAGTCAATGGTTCAGATGTTCAAGATGAAGTTGTGGAATCGAAATGCAAACTCGACTGGGGCGCTATGTCTGCAGATGGAAGTGTTGAGTACACCATCCTTGGTTCATGGGAATTGACGCAAGGGGATTATCTCATGCGCATCGATTGCGATGGAGCATGTGCAAACGAAACCGTTTGGCTCACTTCAATCGATGCAATGGAAGGCGACATTATGAACTCACCAATGGTGTACGTCGGAGGATCTCTGTGTTGTCTGGGCATCTTCCTTTTGCCATTAGCAGGTGTTCTCCAAGCATTTTCTCAAAACCGAAAACAGAATCTCATGATGGTCGTTGGCCCTGATGGTCAAGTCATGCCACTAACAGATCTCACACCAGATGTTGTACAAGAACAAATCAACAAAATGAATCAAGGTGCAACAGAAGGTGTTGGGTTTGATGTTCGCACAGGCGAATACATGAATTCAGACAAGAGCATTTCAAGCCAACAAATGGATGGCGCGCGAGATGTACAGGCTGGTAGTATGTTGACAACTGAACAGGTCTATGCACTGATGCGAGGTGATGTCGAATCAGCAACTCCACAAGATAAGCAACGTGAGCAAGTCGCAGATCCATTCCCTACGCCTGCAACTCAGCAGACCTCAACGCCTCCGATTGTTGAGCGAACGACGGTGAAACAATCCGATCGGAAGATTCCAGTTGCGAACAACGAAGATTGGCAGTCCTGGGATGAAGATTGAATCCCGAGGTCGTAAACCTCCGACGAGTTCAAATGAGTCCGTCTCTACCTAACTACAGGTTGAGTAGTATGGACGAACTCGAGCGCTCGTTAATGTTGCTTCAAAATAAGACACGTCGGTCGATTCTTGAACGACTGGTCCGAGAACCGCATTACCCAATGCAGTTGGCTGATTTGATTGGAGTTAGTCAGCAAGCGATTGTCAAGCATCTCAAGGAGTTGGAGCGAGGTAACCTCGTTGAAAAAATGAAAGTTCCGAGTGAGAAAGGTGGCCCGCCACGAACCATCTTCAGAGTGTGTGAAGCATTCTCACTCCGAGTCGATCTTGGCCCTGACCTTTTCAAGATTGAACGAAGAAAACTTCCTTCTGGAGGACCTTTACGGCTTAGTTCCCGATTACCCGGAGGAGCCCAAACCATTGCTGAAATGGTAAGTGGGCGAAAGAAGATCAGCGTAACAGAAGGCGTTGTCCATCTTGAACAATTGAATGAACAACTCGAACAATTGGATCGTCAACGAGACGCTCTCATTGCCTTACATCAGCAGATACGAGGACGTGTCTCAGCGGCAGTCGATACCGACTTCGAAGACTACTCGCAGCGAACCATGGTTCACGCACTGATCGAAACACCTCGCGTCAAACCGGACCTCGGATTGATGGCGAAAGAACTCAACCTCAGTGAGAGCGATATCTCTGCAGTCATGTCTCGCGTGCGCGAGCTTGTTGAACAACAGCGCTCAGACCGTTCGGGCGAAGTTGTCGCCATCGACGACAATCCTGGCCTGCGTTGGTGGCTTGGCTGATTCAATCAGTTGTCTGCTTCATCACCAAGAACAGACATCAAGGAAGATTGCTCAGCAATACGATCCTTGACTGCTGCACGTCGGCCTCGTCCTACAAGGTAGAGGACACCGAAGAGTGAGAAGGTCAAGAGGACAATCATACTCGGAAGTGCGACCTTTCCTACGACTTCACCAGCAACATCCAAGAATGGGTTCGAAGAACCGAGTTCTTGGGAGATTCGAACAATGTTGTCACCTTCGTTTGCTTCTACAATCGTGTTGCCTGGGTCAACAACAACGTAGACGTTCTTGCTACCTGCAGTAACTGGGTAAAGCATGTACAGCTCGATAACACGCTCATCTTGTGAATCGTCTGGCTTGTCTAGTGCACCAATGATTTGGCGCATGACGATGCTGTCTTCGTCACACATGTTGTCGTTCTTACGGATCTCGGCCATCATATCGTCATCATCGTATTCACAGAGAATCACTTCGATATCTGAAGCATGGACGTTACCAGTGTTGGCAATCTCGATACGAATTGGGATGGATTCGCCAACATCAGCCGATGTTGAATCGACAGAGGCTGACCGAACTACAAGGTCTGGTGCACGGAGATTGACGGTTACAATCTTCTCGTTGGAATCCAACAAGTCTCCAACCCACGATGATGAATCATCATGGTCACCGCCTTGCTCAGCGTTGCCCATCATCGAGACAACCTTCAGACCAAGACTTCGGGTCGTGAGTTGTGCACTTGGGTCGATAGCTACGATAGCAACCATCGTGTAGGTTTCATATGGAGCCATTTCTGGGAGGCGCCATGAATCGATGTCAGTAAGGTAAACGCAACTGTCTTCTGGGAAAGATGCTGCTGTTGAAGTGGTAGCAACACAGTCTTCCTCGCTTTCAAGATCCATTCCTACTTGTCGGATGATCTTCCACGAAACATCCCAACCAGCCAAGGTACCCATACCTGGGGACTCTTCGACGAGGATGTCGGTGCCTGAGCGATCGGAAGTGTGGTTGTCAAGCGTTGGTACGTCGGGTACGTTTCCGGCGTTCGTAACGTTGACAATGAATCGTACAACACGTCCTGGAGCAGATGTCTTGACGTCGTTGTCAACGGTTTTATCCATAGAAATCTGCATGTCATAGAATTCACGAACGGTGACTGTGAGGGTTGTGATATCACGCAAACGTGTCATCCGTCCTGCTGCATCCTCGTCTTTCTGCTCGGACTTGGTGTGGAAGACAACGGTGTAGTCTCCAGCAGGTACTTGCTGAGGGATGTTCATGAGGACGTCAAACGACTGTGATGAGCCTGCATCGAGTTCTTCCAATGTGTTGCGTGGAACAGTGATATCCCAGATAACGTCGACACCAGCCTCGTCGGTAACACGGGCAAGAGTGTAGTCAAAGCGATCCGGTCCGTTGCCGTTGTTGTTCACGGTTGTCGGGAGAATGATGGAGTCCCCAGGATTGACCGTGAGTTCTTCATTATCTACAAGGGAAACATCGGTCGACAAGCGGTAAACGTGGTCGACATCGACTTGCAGAATCTTCGCTGCTGAAATCTTCGGGTATCCTTTCAGATGAGCCTTAATGGTCACTGCCTTTCCAAGTCCAGCTGGAGCGTCGTCAGGAGCACAGATTTTCACCTTGACCACATGCATGCGGAAGTTGTCACCAGACATGAGGACCCACGGGTAGGAGACGCCGTCTGGGTTCAACGTCAGTCCGTTCGGGAAGATGACTTCCGTTGTCCAATTATCATCGTTTTCAGTGGTCCCTGGAGTTGTGAAAACAAGATCTCCTGTATCGAAGTACTTCTCAACCTCGATCTCAAACACGTGGCAGTTCGCATCCATCGAATTAGCGGGCGCATAAGGAGCTGGTGTTACGATGGCTTCCTGATCGGTGATGTTGAACACAATGTTGTTGGACGAACGAATCGAAACGAAGACACCGAGTTCTAGGATGTCATACGTTCCCTTCTCAACGGACTTGATAGGCTCACCTGCTGACCATCCCTTGAGCAGAATGACGAACGCACCAGGGTCTTCGGACGTCGGTACGCTAATTTCGAGATTCTTGGTTACTGTCTGCTTTGGATCGAGTTGGACACTCAATGGGAAGTTCACGTCCCACGCAAACGGAAGCAACCATTCCTGACGACCCTCAAGGGTTTGAGGATCCCAGAACAGGAATGTATCTGCTACGTTTCCTGTATTGGTAATTGTAACCGAGAAGATGGCCGTTTGACCCTGCTCCACGTCAGCAACACTGTGTGATGCATCCAAATCAATTCCGTGAACTACGTCCATGAGGGTGAGTGTTGTGATTTCCGAACGGATAGCTGGATCCTTGTAGGACTTTGCATCAACACGAATTTCTGCAAGTTCGTCGGCATTTGCTTGGTAAATCGATGGTGCTCGCACACGGAGATAGAACCGAATCGATTCTCCACCTTCGAGGAAGATTTCAGTGTCAGGGAAGATTGCAGTGTGGTTGTCTGCGAAGAACAGTGTTGCCGTCCAGTTTGTTGGAACACCGGTGATGTTGAGTCCGTAGGAGTCAGCTACCAAATCTTTCGGCCCTGGTGTGGAGTTGTTCATGGTGAGATTGTAGATGGTTTGCTCACCGGGTTCAATCACATGGTAGAACGTCTCTCCATCGTCAAATTCAACATCAACTTGTCCGGTTAGGACGTGTGAGTAACATATGGTGAAACGATTGTTGTTGGTTTCATCGTTGCATTTGTTGGTATCCGACCATGCGACGTGCGCACCGCTTCCTAGATCATTCGAAAAGGCTGGAGGCATACCGATACTCGGTTTGTAACCAGAGTTTGGTCCAAGTTTGTTCGAGGACCATGAGGTGATGGCAACGGTTTCCCAAGGATCGAGTGCTGTGAGTCCATCTCCCTCGAGTGAGGTATGGTTCAATCGCACGTACAGAAGTTCTTCACCGGCAGACGTGTTTCCAGAGTCAACCCATGCAATATGGACTTGGTTCTGGTCATCCGTGAGAAGGGATGGGAAGACGGAATTGCCACTCCATGGTGCATTCTGTGGCAGGCCAGCATTGGTTTCAACGTTGGAAATCGGTGTGTCGTTGATTTTCTTAATGGCGTATGTGGAGAGACCATCATCACGACCGTCAAATTCTCCAGCACCCTGAAGTCGGAGCTTCGTGTAATAAATCTCGTAGTTGACGTCCTTTTCGAAACCGTAGTCACGTCCATCCATCCATGCAATGTGCGTGTTGCCTTCCATGTCAACACCAATCGATGGGTGGAACGAGTAAGCGTCATCAATCGTGACACGTGTGTCATTGACAACAACAAGGTGTCCCTCAGAGCCCTTTCCTGTGTCTTCCCTGTAGCCACCGTTCTGAGCAACAGTTCCGGAAACACCAGGCGTCCAACTTGGGTCGTTGTTCATCTTCCCATATGGGTCAAGAACGGACATGTAGATCTCACGTGAGTTGTTGGTGGAGATGTAAACCATTGCTTCCACAAGGAGCGACATTTGGCTTGCACCGCCACTTCCAGATGGGAACTCGTAGACTTGTCCACCAGCGTCTGTTGAACGGATGGTGTTGCCTGGGCAGTTTCGTGCAGCTGTGCTTTGGACACCGTTCGGGCACTGGGCCAAGTCCTTGAAGTGAGATTGGACACTTGTAGCACCGCCGTAGGTTTGTCCATACATTCCGACTGGAACGACACCGGCGTTGACACAGTTGTCGTGTGCTTCCTCGATGGATGTTGTATCGTCCGCTTGCTGTGCAGGATCGCCGTCCTTTGGTCCTTCGTCAGAAATTGGGATAGCGATCTTCGTTGCATTCGGGTTCCACTTGTGATCGTCTTGGGTCGGGGGGTTTCCTGGGACGTTGCCCAGTGCATCCTTCCAAGAAAGACATGCCCAGTTGGTTCCTGGGCCCCAGTCCTCTCCAGAGTATCCAGAATAGGTGTTACCGTTGTAGACGGTCCCTGGGAGTTTTCGGATACCACCAGAGTCGTCTCCTGGGGCGATGCCGAGAGCTGTTGAACGTGGCCCAGCGTTCTTGTTGTGTGTTGCGCAGTTACCACTGCTTGCTGCACCAGGGAGCGTGTTTCCGAGACCGTAGATGGTTTCGTAAACCGTCATGTTTCCTTCTTGGAGCATTGGCTTGAGACCTTGGAAGTAGCCCCCTGCAGCGAAGTTCCCGCCATAAATGACCGTACAAACATCCGCCCACTCGGAGTACATCGATCCAGATGTGTCGACGAGGAAGACGAGTTCGACCTTTCCACCACGGGTGTCGTCCCATGCGATTTGGACGAGGTCATTTGAGTCGACAACGATGTCTGGATGGCCTTTGTGTCCGATAATTGGAGTCAAGAGCGTGTCTTCGAAGAGTGTGAGGACCGTTCCGCCATTGAACTCAGGTTGAATCATGGAGTAGTAGATTTGAGGCTGGTTGAAGAATTGCTGCAACTCATCGTAGGAATCTTGCCAAGCGATGTGGAGGTTGCCTTGACTGTCAACGTCAATGGATGGCCAGTCACGGTCTTGTGCACGCATGGAGATGATGGTATCATCGATAACAGAAATCGCAGTATCTTCTGCAGCCATTCCATCGAGTGGCGCAAGGTATGGGTTGATCGAAGTGTACATGATCTTGTGTTGACCGGACTTGTCCGCCCAAACCAAGTGGATTCGGTCGTTGTCGTCGATAACCATATCTGGGTGCCAGACCTTGTGGAGTCCTGGGTTGGTGATTTGCGTCGCATCAATCAGGGTTTCACCACGTGGAGAGAGCATGGAATAGTACAGGTGTTGCGTGTTCCTTGCCCAGACGATGTGAACGTTTCCTTCACTATCTGATGCAACTGCAGCTTGGTTGTCGGATGCAGTTCCACCGTCAACAATTCGAACGGCTTCGGTAATGACGACTTGAGAGGCTTCGGCTTGCTCGGTTCCAATCACCATTCCTGAGAACAGAGAAAGAAGAAAAAGGCTAACGAGGGTAATCGATTTGGTTGTTTGACGCATAGGAACACCTGTATGACTTGAAGCAACCTTCACCACTACTTAACCGCGACCCTTACGCGTCAGAAAACAAAACGAGCGAAATGGCCTCTTCAAGCCCATTCATCCGGATCCAATCCGGTGCCAAAAGGCATCGTATCGTTGTACTCGATTTGAGCAGGTTCTGGTGCAATTTCCTCAGGTTGCTTGCGCTTCTTTTGTTCTGTCCAATCGTCAACAGGGCCAGGTTCTCCTTTCCCGGGACCATACGCGAATTTGATTTCATGAATCATACTTAATTTTGCAAGCCACAATCGACGCAGGCTGTGCATAAGGGCATTTTTGTTTAACCCATCATGCCAAATTGGCAGACTCACGTTGAATGCTTGAAGAGGTCCCGGTTTTTCTTTGCCTTGGTGGCCCATATGGATGCCCCAGTCGAGTTCTGCACGCATGAGCGTGAGGCGACACTCGTGTACCCACTCTGACCAGACCTCTGGCTCTTCGTTCATGTGCTCTTTCATCTGTTCTTGTTGACCCAAATCCACTCGCGTCATGCTCGAAACAAATACCAAATCCCTCCCTTTTGGTAGGACAACAGCGAACATGTGACCTTGAGGGCCAGGGGGATAGCGAACGAGAAAGTGTGCGTCCGCCCGAGGGTCGTTCTTATCTCGGATTTCGAGACGTTCGCTTGCAAGCCACTGCCGGATTTGCTGGACGTGCCCAGAATCGACCATGATGAACCGGAGCGTTTGGGTGTTTTGAACTCAACGCTCGTGAGAACTTTGGAGTTGTCCTTTCAAATTCTTCAACTTATCTTCGAGAGTCTGTTTGTAAGTACCACTTACGAAGACTCGTGCAAAGGCCCTTCGGGCATCGACGTATCCATCCCACCAGAATCCAAACATCCTACCAGATGCCCAGAAGAGCGGCATCATCGAAAGATAAAGCAGAACGAATGCTGCGACGTGATGCACCGATTCATTCCCAAACGTTGTTCGAACATCGAGTGAAGTAATTGCGCTGATATCACTGGAATTCAACCACAGTATACCTGCGCCAATGAAGGCCATGAATGGCCAAAGGATGACCGAGCCAAACATGGCTGCAAGGAATTGGTAGGTCGTTCTGGCATCGACGCCTTCATCGGTTCGATCTCCTAAAAATCGACCAACGGCCAACTGGGGCGAGAGTGAGAGAAGGAACGCTGGTAGCAACGTCGCCATGAATACCGTTTTGACACCAAAACCAATTCCGCGTAGAGGGTTGCCTGTCCGCAATCGTTCGCCTTTGGCGTCCAAATCCCTGCCGTCAAGCCCCCGTTCTTCGAGTTGCAAGTGTACGTCCTTGGCCATATCGACAATTGGATGATGGACCGGGGTTGGCTTTCCATCTTCACCTTCGGGTTCAGTTTGGTACCTGTCCCGAATTTGGCGTGCGGCAAGAACCTCTTTTCGCCACGTATCGAGGGGTTGTTTCTTCATCCGAGATTCAAGTTGTGCGACGAGATGATACGCTCCGTGTTCGTCCCAACTCGAGACGTTTGGTGTGATTGGTAAGAGATGTGGGCGCAGTCCATCTCGAAGAGAGCGGACAAGATCGCCTGGCGGCTCAACCCATTCCCTCTTCTGAACTGCATCGATAAGATCCTCAGGTATGTCATCCTCTGGAAGATAATGTGGTTCTCCAAATTCGACCCACATGTCGGTGCGATAATGATGACGGACGCGGAAATGCAAACCCACTGGCTGCATCACAGGGCATTTTTTCCCTGAGCTTTTTGCAATAGCAGCTGCAGCCAGAACAGTGCGCATTGGCCCTGTTCGAAAGCGCATCATATGGGGTAAGTCGTGGCTTGTTCCTTCAGGGAACAAGACGCATCCGAAGCCACTTGCAATACCGGTTGCGAGTGTAAGTAAGGAACGACCGTTCAGATTCGTGGCTTCTTCTTCGCTGCAACCTCCACGCAGCAACTCTGCTTTGCGAACCACTGGCTGTACCGCCAATCGTCGAGTCCAAAACGAAAGTACAGGACGCGTCACCAAATCATGACGTCCCCCCATGACGAACTCTTTTGGATGTGCGAGCATAATGCCAAGGGGATCGATGAGTCCGTTTGTGTGCCACGCTGCACAGAGTGAACCTCGGTCTGTCGGTATGTTTTCCATGCCCGAATATTCAATCGTTCGAAACTGATTTGCAGCGGTGCGTCGGCAAAGGAAGAAAGCAAGTTTGGTCCAAAAAGGGCTTCCTGGCGTTTCTTGATCGAACGAAGGCATCGGTGTGTTGAGAAGTTTTTCCATCTTCATATTCGCCGAAGACTTCGAGAGAACGGGAAGTGCTTCTCCTCGATGATCAACAACGCCATCAAATGGTGCGACTCCTTTGGCCATGTTCAGACCCCCATTGTAATGTTCGCAGCAAGGGAAGCCAACGCTTGGTGGTCTGGATCATGCGACGGATTAGCCGGCCACATCGCAGCGAGTGTTGATCCATTGTCGCCTTTCGTTCTTGGAAGAACGTGGACGTGGACATGTGGAACTTCTTGCCCAGCGAGTGGGCCATCGTGGATAAGCACTGTAAAATCAGTCGTACCAAAGTAGTTTGAAAGTCGAGTTTGGACTTCAACAACGCCTGACATCAATCTTGACCGTTCACGCTCATCAAGTTGAGCGAGTCGTTGGACGGGAGTTGTAGGTATAACCAGTGTGTGGCCTTCTCTTCGTGGAAAAATATCAAGGAAGGCATACCAGCCTTCGCCTTCTCCAATCTTGTGTGAGGGAATCTCTCCAGACAGAATGCGTTCAAACAACGTTGGTTCTGCCATGGTCGGGCGAAGTAGCCAGCACAAATAATCAAACCGCAGCGGAAGGAGGTAGAATCCAATTTCCGGATGGCCCCTTTCGCAAGGCGAGAGTTGTGTTTGTTCCATCTGCAAAGATAAGGTTGTGATGGAGTTGCTCATTGTCAATATCTGTGAAATCTGAGCGTTGGTGGAGGCCTCGTGATTCGGTGCGCATGGAGGCAGATTGAACGTAGGCCTGTGCCATGCGGATGGCGGCCTGTGTGCGTAGAATTTCCAAAAGATTTTGATTCGCAATAAGCGATGTTTGATCACAATAGAGCTGCTCTGCCTTGACCGAGAGGACTTCAAGCCTTTCAACAGCATTGTTGTAATCAGACGCGACACTTGCAGGTGTTTGGAGTAAGTTGAGGGTCTCTTTCAGCCCGGTCAAGACTGGGTTCAATCGCTGTACTGGTCCTTCAGAGTCTCCTCCAAGCATGCTCAATTCTGCCTCTGCAAGACCGTGCGCCTCTTCGAGCGATGATGCTCCTGTGAATTTTCTCTTTTCGATCCACTCGGATGCATTGACACCCGCTGCTTCCCCTACTGCGATGGCATCGAGCAGGCGATTTCCTTCGAGGACATCTGCGCCATGTAGGCCACTCGATGCTGCAGATCCTGCGGCATAGAGACCCGTAAACCATCTTGCCCATGATTGAAGAACGACACGACCATGTTCATCGGTTGGCAACCCTCCTAGTGTGTGCGCGGCGACAGGTGCAACTTCGACGGTTTGTCTGTTCATGTCAATGCCCGTGCGTTGCTTGATGGTGTCAAAGAGAACACTCCACCAATCTGCATTTTCTCCGAGGTTTCGTGCATCGAGAACCGTTGTTCCAGCTTCGTGCATTTTCAAGCAAATCTCAGAGGTAGGCGTGGTTGAAGTTGTCTCAAGGGCAGTACCAGAGGGTGTGTGCAATGTTGCTCCATCCGAAAGGATAGATTGAGGCACGACCAAGTTGGTTCCAACGACTCCGAGAGGAGCTTCGGCGACGAATTCCATGTTTCGCAATGGTGCACCGGCTCGATATGCGAGGTCCATTCCAAGCGATGTTGATCCGTTGGTGAATGCACCCTCAAACCCACCATCTGCGATGATAAGTGCCTTACATTGTATGGAGAGGATTCGCCCGTTCAACATGTCAATCGCGATCAGGCCGTTGACGGAGTAGTCGGTGTGAATCAATTCCAAAGGTACCTGATCGCCTCGCCGAGTTACACCATGCTTCATGCATTGTTCTTCGAGAACCTGTTGAATTTCACGAGTTGTTGAGTCTCCGGCATTGATGAGGCGAGGTTTGGAATGACCAGAAGCGTAGTGTCCTTTGACAATCCCTTTTGCGTCACGTCGGAAATTGACGCCTCTTCGCTCAAGAAGATCAACAATCCGCAAAGCCTTGGTCGTTTGTTCAGCGACAATATCTTGATCGCAAAGGAACGAACCCATCTTGATTGTATCTTCTCGATGGCCGCGATTGCTTTCTTCTTGAATGTGACATGCGATACCATCCATGGCATCCAAACCGGCATCGCCGAGACCGGTAGAACTCATCATGAGGACGCTTGCTCCATCCTTCGATGCTTGTGCAGCAGCAGACAATGCTGCAGGACCGTCTCCCAGAATCAC
>JAYYFM010000017.1:0-11661 GCA_036158745.1 Thermoplasmatota archaeon | reverse complement strand
ACAGAGTCTGCAGTGCTTGAAGACGGTTCAACCACAGACCCTGTGAAACTGTTCACGACTGCAGGAACAGGCCAAATTCCCGTAGTCATGGTTATCGATGTCGAAGGCTACATCGTTGAACGCCAAGCAACCGGAACGCCAATCGGTGGATGGGGTGAGTTCGATTCCTCGGTTGAGAAGGCTCTTACAGGAAACGTATCGCTTACAATGGACGATCGAATTGCATGGGAAGAACCGTCAACATCGTTTGTTGCCGTGTTTGTTCTCGGAATGATTCTTTCCATTCTTGTGTATTTCTCGCCATGTGCCTTCCCTGTCCTTCCAGGTTTCATTTCGTATTACCTCAGCCTTGGTGCACGAGAAGACGATTTGATCAAGGAAGGGAAACTGAAGACGGCCATGCCTTCATCATGGGTTATTGGAACGCTTGCAGGATTGGGAATGTGGACGTTCTTCATCGTTATCGGTATCATTGCCTTTGCCATGGGTGAAGCCTTTGCTCAATCTGGGATGATTCATTATATTGCGATTGGAATCGCTGTGCTGCTCATAATTCTAGGTTCCATTATGCTTCTTGGAATTACTTCCCACGTTCTTGGGTTTGTGCAGAAGCTTGTCGATCGTTGGTCAACAACAGAAATGGACGAGACCTTCACGCCTCGTCGAAACATGTACCTCTACGGTATTGGCTATGCTGCTGCCTCCATCGATTGTACGGCAGCTGCAGTGCTGCCATTCGTTATCTTCCTCGGTACGCTTGGAACCAGTGCGACCATCTCAGGATTGTCTGGACTGATGCTCGGATTGCTGATTCTGATGATATTGGTCACTGTACTCGTCGGTCTTGGACGTCAAGTGATGATCAATTTCTTGCGACGAATGACTGGCATGATCAAGATGGTTGGTTCTTGGATGATGATTATGGCGGGTGTTGGATTGACCATTTACCTCACTCAACCTGAGGTTGTTTCGACGCTGTTCGCATAGAGTTCTTGGAATGCATCATCGTATTCGCCTTGGATGCATTTGGTAACGACCGGTCGAATGAACTTGTAGTGAGCAAGGAGAGCAAACAGAATGCCTGTAATGACGTCGAAGAGATAGTGTTGTTGGGTTGTCATTGTCGAAATTGAGAGCAGTAGCCATGCAATCCAAAGCGCTGCATGGGCGAATTTGTTGATGTTGTACACCAGTGGTACTGAGAGAACAACACAAAGACTGTGTCCGACATGGAGACTTGGCCAAGCATTGTAGGGTTGATCAACACCGTGAATGAGTGAAAGGAGTGTCGTGAAAGTATCCTCTCCTTCAACTTCGGAGCGAAGATCGACTTCCACAGGTAGTAAGAGAAACATCAGAAACACTGGTAATGTCACAGCAAAGAGACGTTGTGAGAAGATAATGGCACACTTTCTCTGCACTTCCGTTCGTGCCAACAACGGAATGAGGACGTAGTAGATGTAGAACGAAAAATAGGCGATGTTCATGACCGGGATGTAGGGTATGGATGAATCAAGAGGGAGTTCTGGGTCAAATGCCGTCCACCCAATGAATTCAGAAACTCTGTTTGTTATTCCATATGGAATTCCGATGGCGAGAAGGAAAAATCCTCCAATGAATGAGGGAAGTAGAATTCCTTTCTCTCGATGGTTCCATGCATAAGTCCACATCTTCCATGGATGAGGCTCAAACAATCTACTCCTCATCATCGCCACCTGGTTGTAATTCTCTCCAATGGATGACCCGATCGCCTATGATTTCTGCTTCAGCAGGGTCGTGCGTGACGTGGATAGCTGGAATCGAACGAGATTTCAGCACTGCACGAATCTCATGAGCAATCTTTCGCCGAAGGTCCACATCGAGTGCGGAGAGTGGCTCGTCAAGGAGCAGAAGTTTGGGATTGGTAAGGAGCGTTCTTGCCAGAACAACACGTTGCGCTTCTCCTCCTGACAATGTCTCTATACTCTGTTGTTCTTTACCGATGAGGCCCATCTCGTCCATCACTTCGTGAACATCATCCATATTCCAGAGCCTCTTGTTCTTGTACGCGAAAAGGATGTTACCGAGCACGTCTTTGAACGGGAACAGGACGGGTTGCTGAAACAACATTCCGATGCCTCTGTGTTCACACAACATGTCTTGTATGGGTTGATTATTCATCAATATAGTGCCAAATTGTTGTTTTTGGAGTCCAGCAATCGTGCGTAACAGAGTCGTTTTGCCGCACCCACTCGGGCCTAGGATAGCGACAATTTCATCGGACTTGAGGTGAAGATTCAGATTGTGAAGGATGTGGTATTGACCGATTACGACGTTGAGTTGCTTAATGGTCAATGACATCAGAAACCACCCCCTTGATGACTGCGAAATCGTTCAGCAATAACAAACAATAGGAATGTCATGCACATGAGGATGGTCGCAGTAGCCATGGCAATTGGTTCGACAAGTTCGAAGTATTTCGGTCTGGACATCAACTGATCGACTAAGACAGGTAATGTGTCCCAGGCCCCTGAACGCAAGAGTATCCAAGAAGCTCCGAATTCACCTAGTGAGAAGGCCATCGACAATGCTGCCGCAACAACGATTTGTGGCTTCAGAAGTGGAAGTTTGATTCGGACGAATCGCTGCACTGTGGTGTAGCCCAGAACCTTTCCTGTATCATCATAGTATGAATCAATTTCACGCATCGCAGGAAGCAATATGCGCACAACAAAAGGTGTCGTGAGCATAGCATGTGGCAGGATAGGCAAGGCATACCATGAGAATAGGACTGGCCAAATTTTCAGTATACCGAGGAGAACACCCAAGCCGACCATCACGCCTGAGAGAGCGAGAGGAAGCATGGACAAAAGGTCAACAAGTTGAGCAAATCGAGTTTGGCCATTCTGCTCAAGACTATGGATGGATTGTGCAACAAAGAATCCGAGGATACAGGACACGACGAGACATCCACTTGCATACACCAAGGAATTGGTCAGAGCTTCAGGAATCGATGCGTACGTAAGATCGCCTTTGAATGCGTAATCCCATGCGTCCAAACTCCACCGATACGATTCCGAAGTTCGGTTTCGAATCCGAACAGATGAAAGAACCATCAGGAAGAGTGGTGTCAAAGCGTAGACGGTGGCAACAAAGACACCGATGCGTGGAACAGTCGTTGGCTTGCCAATGTATTTCCTCGAAAAATTCTCAGAGACGAGTTCAATTTCGTTGGATTGTTTTTGCTGCCATCGTCCAGCAAGCGCAAGGGCGCTCAGAAGGACAATCCCCTGAAGCGTCGCTCCACCAAGGACGAGTACGCTGACATCGACACGATATCCTGGGATTCCTGCCGCTCCTCCCTCAACCGCCATGAGTGCTTCAAGCGTCCACATGTTTGGAGCAAGCCACCGTACAAGGGCAAACGAGGTGAATGAAAAAATGAACGTGAATACAAATGCAGACAGAATCGACGCTCGAAGCATGGGCCACCAGAATTGGGTCAAGCGGTTCAATCGACCATGACCGATGGGAAGCATACGAAACGCATCTTCGTATCGGGGAGGGAGAGTCGAGATCTTTGGTTCGACAAATCGAATGACAAGTGCGAGATTAAACCACGCGTGTGCCAGAAGCAGTGCAATGATGTGGCCAGAGTGTTCAACACCGATCATCGATGAAAACGAACCGATTACTCCAGTCTCATTGCGTAGATCGATTCCCATGGAATCCAGCAGACCTCCTTCTTTAATCAGAGCGAGAAAGCCCATGGCTGCTACGACGGTTGGTGTGACGAATGGCAGTGTTAACGCTGCCCTGATGATGTCTACAAATTTCCATTCGTATCGTCCCAACCACCATGCAATGGGTAGTCCGAGTATGAGGGTAAGGATAGCTGAAAGAATGGCTTGCACGAACGTGAAGACAACAGCATTCACGCCAAAGGGGTGTTCATCAAGATGGAGAATCGCCTGAATAGGATTCATGCCTGTGACGAACATTAACCTCTCAAGTGCTAGAATGAGCGGAACGAGAATCAATGCAAGGTACAAGGCTACGGGTAGGCCCCGTCCAACAGCCACTTTCATGTTGTCAACTCAGAGAGCTTGGGTTGCCTTTCGCCAATCCATGAGCCATGTCTCCATTTCATCATCGATTCGTTCGGTTGTGATTTCAGAAGGTTGAGTTGGGACTGGGCTGTGGTACCTGTATCCATCCGTCTCTGGCAGATCTTGGCCTTCCAGTACGGAATACATGAGATTGTTTTCTGGCATGTTGATGTTGATTTCTTCACTCAGGAGGAATTCGATGAACGCATCAACTGCGGATTCTGAACCTCCACCATTGACTTTTGCAGCGTATTCGACTTGATGGAAGGATGCATAATCGATGTCGAGTGCACTGGAGATGGTGTAATTTCCTCCATAATAGGCTTCGACGCCAGGTGAGTGGCAATAGGAGACTGTAAGCCAAGCATCACCAATGTGACCTTCGCCCCAGACACCATAGCCTCCACTGTAATGTGTTTCATACGCTTCAGTCCAGCCGGACGTAAAGATGGCGTCGTTGTCGGCCATGGCTTCCCACCATTCCATTGCATCCATGTTGGATTGTTGTTCAAAGTAATCGATTGTGGCCGTCATGAAGGCACGTCCGGGTGAGGAGGTTGTTGGGCTCGGGAACGCGGTTCTACCTTTCCACTCCTCGTTGAGCAATTCCTCGAGTGTGGTTGGGTAGGACACGTTGTTTTCTTCTAGAGCTTGTGTGTCCACGTTAAGGCAAACGTAGCCTTGATCGAACGGTACAGCCATGTTTCCTGCATACGGAACAAGGGCTTGTGGGTCAAGATCTGGCAGTGTTGCAGAGTGTGGTGCAAGAAGACAATTCTCCAATGCTGTTTGTAGGTAAGTGTTGTCAAGGCCCAAGGCGAGGTCGGCTTGAGGGGCTTCCTTCGTCAGAAGAAGTTGCTCAAGGATGCCACCTGCATCGTCTGTCCGAATCATCTCGATGCTGTATCCTGTTTGATTGGTAAACTCTTGGAGCACTTCATCACTCAATGCGATAATGTCGTACGTTACAATGGTGAGTGTCTTGTCATCTGATGATTTTGTTATTACGCACTCTTCGGTGATGCTGTGTGTACTCAAACAACCCGAGAGCGGTGCGAATAGAAGGACGAGCAGGATGAAACCGGTTCGAATCATGCCATCCCTCCCAATGCATTGATGAGACGGTGACACCGATCGACGACATCCAAGGGGCTTGTTCCGACGATGTAGAGTGAGGGTTCCCATCCAAAATCCCCGATGTCAAGAATGACATCGATGGTTGCGCCCGGATCTTCGAGACCAGAGCGATCAGCGTCAGCAAGTTCCCAACCGAGTTGGTTGCACGCTTCTTGGACAGCATCAATGTCCGTCCCCTCGTAGTCCCCGGGTGGCCGTATGTTCATGATGGCAGACTTTGAAGAATCGTTTTTGCGGGCTTCGAGCAGCATTTCAGCGAGATGCTTTGAGGACCCAAACTGTGGTTTGCCGTGGGTTCGAAGTTCTCCTTCAACAGCGTTGATTTTACCGGGTACTGCTGCGACATCTTCTGGAGTGGTTGCTGAATTGAGGCATGCTGCGATGTTCATCCCAACCTTGGGTAGGACAGGCAGTAGGAGTCGAGCATCAAGTCGTCCTATGGCCCACTCGAGTCGGCGAATCAACGCGTGCTCGTTTTGATCGACTTCGAGGTCCAATCCGGTCAGTGTCTTGTCAAATCGGAGAACTTGATTCCCAGTGAATTGAAACTCGACAATGAATCGTTGCCTCAGCAATTCTTCGGTCTGGCCAACAGACAGCAATCCACCTGCAATTTCCTTGGCCCATCCGTCAACAGTGAGCTCATCTGCAGAACCAGGTAAGTCCACGATTCCTTTCTGATATTGTCTCGAAATGGTGCTTTGCGTTGTACCCAGTATTGATGCGATGTTCATTTGTGACCAACCCTGGCCGCGTAATTCTCGTGCAAGTTGCATGTGCAGGCGGGTGAGCCATGCGCCTCCGGTTTCTCCTAGCATGTCCTTCCGAAAGCAAGAGAGTTATTCAAACTATGTAAAGAAAAATGCATATTGCATATGTTTCGAAAGTGGGATTGAATGACCATCTTCAAAGACCGCTTTGCGCACCAAACATCATGGAGGCGGAGCAGTTCCTCGACGATGTCCTTGCTCGCGTCAAGGACTTTCTCTCTGCAAGTCAAACCGAGTCGACCATACGACTCGCAGGACCTCCACAATCCCTTGGAAAGACGACTGATCTCAAGTTGCCACTCGAAGGCCGAGGTCTTGAAGCTGCCTTGGATGACATCGAATCTGTTCTACGTCACTCTGTCCGCACAACAGCACCAGGTTTCATGAATCCCCTCTGGGGGGGTCTCTCGATCGCTTCAATCGCAGGTGAATTGGTGACGGCTGCTACGAACACGGCGATGTACACATACGAGATTGCACCCATTGCAACCTTGATCGAATCCACCATTCTCAAGCGGATGGCGGAACTTGCTGACTTTGGAACCAGTCAAGGAACATTGACAACCGGGGGCTCAAACGGAAATCTTCTCGGTTTGTTGTGCGCTCGGCAGGCCAAATTTCCACTATCCTCACATTCTGGATTTGATGGTACGAAGATGGTTGCCTTTGTCTCAGAGGAAACACATTATTCATTTAGCATAGCATCAAATGTAATCGGCATAGGACACTCGAATTTAATCACAGTCCGATGCAATGACGACGGGCAAATGCTTCCTGAAGCACTCGATGAAGAGATTCAACGTGCCCTCGCTAACGACAAAATTCCATTTGTGGTATTGGCCACGAGTGGGACGACCGTTCGGGGTAGTTTTGATCCTCTGCGTGAGATTTCAGCGGTTGCTCACAAATACAACTTGTGGATGCATGTGGATGCTGCATGGGGTGGATCGTGTCTGTTTTCCTCACGTTATCGTTCGCTAATGGATGGGATTGAACTCGCCGACAGTTTTTGCTGGGATGCACACAAGATGATGGGTATACCTCTGATTTGTTCAGCCTTTATCGTTAAGGACGCAGATATTCTCAAGTCCGTTTGTTCCACTGGTCAAATCGCTCACTATCTCTATCATGATACCGGTGCAGGAATTGATCTTGGACGATTTTCACTTCAGTGTGCACGACGAAATGATGCACTCAAGCTGTGGCTTGCATGGCGTGAGATTGGCGATGCTGGTTGGGCCTCGATGCTTGAACGGTTCATGGATTTGGCTGACCATTTGCAGCAGCGCATCGAGAATCATGATGCATTAGAAATGGTCAGCGACCGAATGTGGACCAATGTTTGCTTCCGCTATGTCGGTGACTCCCCTGAGGAAGAACTCAACCAATTGAATGCGGATTTACGTGAACGTCTCATTCAAGACGGTCGTTTCATGGTCAGCCGTAGTACTGTTGATGGGAAGATTATTCTACGCTCTGTCATCGCCAATCGTAGCATTACAGAACCGTCGCTCGATGCGTTCTTGGACAGGGTGGTATCGCTTGGAAAGGATATTGAGCGAGGTTTGCCCCAGATATAATCAGGACAGGATGACGATGAGCGATGGAGAATTGATTCGAACTGCGCTGTACGATGAGCACGTAGCCCTTGGGGGGAACATCGTAGACTTCCATGGTTTTGAGTTACCTATCTGGTACTCAAACATCAAGGCTGAGCATCTTGCAACCCGAGAATCCGCCGGACTCTTCGATGTATCTCACATGGGTACATTCCGCTTCTCTGGCCCAAATGTACGTGAGTGGCTCGAAGCTGTTGCTACACAGAAGGTTTCCTCGATTACTGCCGGTCGCTGTGCGTACACACATTTTCTCGATAAAGATGGTTTCATCATCGATGATATGATCTTCGCTGTTGTATCTGATTCAGAGATTCTTGGTGTTCCAAACGCCTCGATGATCGATGTCATGTGGGATTGGTTCGAAGGATTCTCTCCCAGTGAATCTGGAATTACGATTGAAAATCTCTCTCCGCAAACATCGATCATCGCTCTTCAAGGTCCAAAAAGCAAGGAATACTTGGATGCTGCAATGGGTGAAGGACAACATGTAGGCCGATTCAAGTGGCGTGAATTCTCAACAAATCAACTCGGTGTGACGGGGTGGATTCAAGGGACTGGCTACACTGGTGAGGCCGGTTACGAGATTTTTGTTCCGAACGAGCAGGTCGCCACAGTTTGGCGTGCTCTCATCGATGCTGGAGCGACTCCTGTTGGACTCGGCGCACGCGATACACTTCGTCTCGAGAAAGGATACCTCTTGTCCGGTGTTGATTTCCTGTGGCCTCAACTTGATGATGGATCCCAAACGTTCCTCGCCCGTGATTCATGGGAAACGAACGTACCGTTTGGCCTCGATACGGAGCATGAGTTCACTGGGCGTCAGCGTGTCCTTTCTCACGCATCCGATGATGCTCGATGGTGGGGAATCAAATATCTCGAACGCGGACCTCTGCCACGGCCAGGCAAAGATGTACTCTCTCACGATGGTACGAAGATAGGTCAGTTGACCTCAGGAGCGCCTTCCCCATCACTTGGAAACACGGGTATTGGAATCGGCTACATCTCGGGTGTATCCGAAGGCGATGAGGTACTGATTGCGGCTAGTCCGCGTTCGTCCGTCAAGGCTGTTATAATTCGACCGCCTTTTGTATAGACGGCCCACGTTTCTTGACGGTTCAATGACGAACATTATGAGCGCTACGCGATTGGTTACGATTGCCTGAGGAGGCCAGTCGCATGGTTGACCAATTACCAAATCTTGGACGAGAAGAAGAAATGCTGAAGGAGATGGGCGTTGCGTCCATTGATGCACTGTTTGCAGATGTGCCTGAATCGGTGCGGATGGTTGGCGACTTACCGTTGCCTGATGCTCAAAGCGAAGAGGAGTTGCTTGCTGACGCAAAGCGCCTGCTTGGTGCGAATCTCGCGCTGGGAGACCAGCCCTCGTTTTTAGGGGCAGGACTGTATCGAAACTTTGTACCATCATGTGTTTTTCAACTCGTCACTCGAGGCGAATTTTTGACGTCGTACACTCCATACCAACCGGAAGTCTCCCAAGGTATGTTGCAAGCCATGTGGGAGTTCCAGTCGCTTATTTCAGAACTCATTGCAATGCCAATCACCAATCTCTCCCTATACGATGGATCAACAGCGGCTGCTGAAGCGCTCACCTGCGCAGTTCGTGTGCACAATCGCAAGGCAGAACAAAAGGATACAGTGTACATCTCGGAACTAACTCCACCTGACCGAATATCCGTCATTCACAATTACTGCCAAGGAGCAGGCATCAACGTAGAGATGCTTCGCCACGATGAGAATGGCTGCATCAATCTTGAGGATGTCCAACGAGCGCGTGGGTCTTGTGCAGTTTACGTTGAACAGCCTAATCCGCTCGGTATCATCGACGGTGGCTATCCTTCGTTGAAAGAAATCATCGGCGAGACAACTGCACTGATTGTCGGTGTTCAGCCCGTATCGCTTGGTTTGCTGGAAGCTCCAGGGAATTACGGTGCGGATATTGTCATCGGAGAAGGGCAACCTCTCGGAAGCCCAATCACAGGTGGAGGGCCATTGTACGGCATTTTTGGCTGTACGCAACCCTACCTCCGACTCATGCCAGGTCGAATCGTTGGCAGAAGCATCGATGTTGACGGCAAGGAGGCCTACTGCTTGACGCTTTCAACACGTGAACAACACATTCGCCGACATCGCGCAACATCCAACATCTGCACAAACGAGACGCTCATTGCACTCATGGGTGCCATGCACATGTCGCTTCTTGGTCCGGAGGGACTTGAACAACTCGCCGTTCGAAACATGGCGGCTTGCACACAGCTCAAACGCCAACTTGCTGGCGTAGAGGGCGTGACGCTTCCTTACGATGGCCAGTCTCATTTCAACGAATTCGTCATTGAATTACCTGCCGCAACATCAGCATGTTTGGCTTATCTTGAGGCGAATGGTGTCGTGGGCGGTTTTGATGTATCCAACTGGTATGCAGAGAAAACGAACCAAATGTTGGTCACGGTAACCGATCAGACGAGTCAAAGAGACCTTGACCGCTTGGTTGAATGTCTCAATGCTTGGACGCAGGAGGTGAGCGCTTGAGTCGGCTGTTCGAACACTTTGGTGCAGAAGGAAAGGGCTATGCTCAACCGGCGCCAATGCTCCCAGCGGCTGAACTTGATGTCCCAAACAACATGGCACGTCAACAACTTCCTCGATGGCCTCGTTTGTCTGAACCCGAAATGGTGCGCCATTACACATGGCTTTCAAAGCGAAACTTCGGTATCGATACCGGATTCTACCCCTTGGGTTCCTGCACAATGAAGCACAATCCACGAGTCAACGAAGTCGTTGCTCAACTTCCAGGAATTGCAGACATCCATCCTCACCAGCCAGAACATCAATTGCAGGGATTGCTTTCAATTTACTATGAAATGCAAGACATGCTCGCAATTTGTGCTGGAATGGATGCAGTGACGTTGCAACCTGTTGCTGGTGCTCAAGGTGAATTCACAGCAGTCCGCTGCTTCCAAGAATACTTCCGCCACAGAGGCGAACACCATCGAACCAAGGTCATTGTCCCTGACTCTGCTCACGGGACCAACCCTGCCAGTGCTGCCATGGCTGGATTTGAGATCATTGAAATCCCGAGTCAAGAAGATGGACGGATCGACTTGTCTGCTCTACGTGCTGTCGTTGGCGATGACACGGCTGCAATGATGATCACCAATCCGAACACACTTGGGCTGTTTGAACAGGATATCGCAGAAGCCTCATCCATTGTTCACGAAGTTGGCGGATTGATGTATTATGATGGTGCGAATTTCAACGCCATTCTTGGGCGCACAAGTCCAGGTTTGATGGGCTTCGATGCTGTTCATTACAATCTACACAAGACCTTCAGCCAGCCACACGGTGGAGGTGGGCCAGGGTCTGGACCAATCGGAGTCAAGGAGCACCTTGCTCCGTTCCTGCCTTCCCCAATCGTCGCTCGTCGTGCCCCTACGGAGGACGAGAAGAAGCAGTGTGTTGACGATTACTGGTATACGTGGCACACGCCAGAACACACCATCGGTAAGGTCCAACAATGGCATGGTAATGCAGGGGCAGTCCTTCGATGCTGGGCCTATTATCGACGCTACGGTAAGGAACTACGCACGATGTCGGAACACGCGGTCTTGAACGCAAACTACCTTCGTCACGCAATTCATCGAGAAGCAAAAGCAGCAGGTGTTGACCACCTCTTCGTCGATGGAGCAGACACCATCGTAGCGAAGCACGAGTTCACACTTTCACTCGGCCCTGCAAAGGAAGCATTGGGTATCTCTGCAATGGATGTTGCCAAGGGACTTCTCGATATGGGTTACATGGCTCCAACAGTGTACTTCCCACTCGTCGTCCCGGAATGTATGATGATCGAACCAACCGAGACGGAGTCAAAAGAAACACTCGACACATTTGCGAGAGACTTCTGTAAAGTCCTCCAACTCGATGCAGAGACGTTGCACAACGCTCCAACCACCACGCCAGTCCGTCGTGTGGATGAGGTCTATGCTGCCCGGAATCTTTGCTTGCGTCATCCATTCGATGATGAGTGAGTTC
>JAYYFM010000016.1:0-11924 GCA_036158745.1 Thermoplasmatota archaeon | reverse complement strand
GTCGGATAGCAACTTCGAACTCACGAACTGTTTCGAAGTCACGACGTAGCAATCCACGCGTCTGTAAGGTTGAACAGAGGTTCTGATAGCAGTTGAAGATCGCCTCTCGTATCGCGTCTCCTGCAGCGAGGAGCTCAGCAGTGTATTCGAAGACTTCACTCATCTCTGAAAGCAACTCGTTCTGTCGATTACGTCGATACATGACCGTTCCGAGAGCAACCGCTGCTGCAAGGAAGACCAAGGCAACGTAGGTCCACGGGCTCACTTCAGAGGCTTCAGCTTCAAACTCGTAAGCAGGTGCAAATCCATTGAGTCGCGTGCTGTTAAATTCAGCAACAGTCTGTTCCGAGAGTCGTGGATCCGTGATCACAATATCGAGTGAAACTTGACCGAAGATGGATGCATCGCCGTATGCAGGGTCGTTGTTGAACTCAAAGTCTGCAACACCATCAGCGTCCGTCAACTTGGTCATCGCACCGAGTTGTGATCCGTTTCCGGCATAGAGATAGAACTCAACCGCAATGCCTGCAAGACCAGTTGTTGTGTCCACAGCAACAATCGTAACTCGGCCATCGACCTTTTCATCCACGTTTTCTTCGATCTTATCGACGAAAATTTCGATTTCTGCGTTCACCTTAATGTAAATCGGATGCGATTCTGACGCACCGTTGATGTACAGACCAGTGTCTCTTGGAACGTCGATACTAACGAATTGCGAACCAGGTAACAAAGTCTTAGGAGCATTGACGACGATTGTAAAGTTTCCAATATCCCAATCGACTTGTGCTCCATTGAAACAAACCGCACCTTCGAAGTTGTTGACGCAGTTTGTGCCGTTACCGACGTAGAGAACCACATCTTCGAAGACTTCACCAATGCCACCGATTTCTGCAACGCTTCCTGTCAGACGAATCGGGTTCGCAGGATCAGAGCGGACAGACTGTGGGGACGATGTGCTGTCAATGGTGATGACGATATCTGCCCAGACGGTCACAGTTCCGTTGGTGAGTGTGCTCAGGTGTTCTTGAGTTCCCTCAAACACAACTTGGATGATGTGACCGTTTCCTCGCTCAAGATCCATGCTTGCAAAGACTTGACCAGAGAAGGTTCCATCGGAGGCTGTGGTCACAGTCGACATGTATTGGCCGTCAAGGTACACGAGAACACTCTCGCCACCGATTCCATCCTGATCGACCGTATCGATATCGTAGAGACGTCCAGAAAAGGTCCAGAAGTCTCCACGGGTTGCATCCGTTCCATCGTCAAACTCGAGCGTCATCGCAGAACGATGTGCTAAGAAGAACGATTGGTTGGCTGAGCCTTCTCGATAGTAGCCTTGAGCAAGGACATTCGCTTCAAGCAAATTGTCCCCGAAATTGAAGAAGTCCTGAACGGTCCATTCGTACGAGAATGTTCCATCAGCTCCAGTCGTTACTTGTGACAAAACAAAGCCGTCGACCTTGAGTTCAACAACATGACCTTCGATTGGTTCGAGTTGGTTATCGAGCACACTTCCAGTGATCGTTGTTGTATCGGTTACTGCAAGAGGAGAAGGTACTGAAACAGAAACAAGAATCTGGCTGAAGATCGTCCATGTGCCACCAGCATCGCTAGGCAGATAGAACACCGTTCCATTGAACCGAGTATCCAAGGAGACTGGACCAAGCGCTGCATCAGCAGGCACTGGAATAACGGCTGTAAACAAACCAGTTTCATCCGTTGTAACATTGGTCATCCACACATCGTTGAGATAAATGTCGATGGTAAGGTCTTGCAATGGATTGTCAACAATGTCCAACAATCGTCCTTGTACAGTCATGGTTTCTTCACGGTTCACTTCGCCAGTTGGTGTAATCAACAAGATTTGTGTTGGAACACTGACATTGAAATCAACGGTTGCAGAACTTGGCATGTAGAATTCTGGATCAACAGAATCGCCGATGCCGACTGGGTCAACCCAATCACGTCCACCAGTAAATCGGACTTCGACCATGTGCATTCCAGAGGTTGTCGATTCTGGGACGAGATACGAAATAGCGTACGCACCGGTAGATGCATCACTCTGAACACTCGCAACAGGCACCCCATCCACAAAGAGACGAACAATGGCCACGGATTCAACGCCATCAACGTACAGTGGCATATTGAGATCGTCGAGCAAGGTTCCGTTCACGTACAGCATTTCACCAGCAACAAGGGATTCAGTGTGCTCAGTGATGGTCAGATTCGTCTCGGCCAACGTAACAAATTGCGTCGATGTATTGTATCCGGCAATGCCAGTTGTACCTGCCAGTCCACCATAGGAAGCGACAACATCGCTGAAACCAACCGATGCATTGAACGGCACCAACAGACTTCCGACGGCAGTTCCATTCGCAGCCGTCGTGACACTAACAGACACTTCGTCGGTTGTGTTCGTCGCTGGAAGTGAGAAGGTGACCTGTTGGCCATCAATCGGAGCACCCGTATTGTCTTCAAGCAAAATGCGTATATCGAGCAGATCACCACGCTCTGTGCGGTCGTTCAACGAGGGGTGACCGAGCGCATCAAGCGATGGATCTAGGAACGTAATGATGGAGAAACCTCGACTGTCAAAGGTTGAATTGTTCTTCGATCCGATGTAGAAGTTCACTGTTGGTACGATTGATGCTTCCAGCACGTGTGTTCCACGCTCAAATCCGGGAGTGAGTGTGATGGTCGCATTCCACCATCCACCATCCTGAACAGAACCGTTGCTCACAGCAAATCCAGTAGGTGCATCATCGATTGTGAACAGAACGTTCATGATCAGTCGAGAACCGTCTCGATTGGTCAATCCGCTTCCATTGTCCGAAACAACCCGTCCAGAGACATTGAAACTCGAACCTGCTACAGGATTGTCCGTAATCGGATCTACAACCATGAACGTGAGCGAACGAACGGTCACACTGCTGAGATTTGCTTGTGTTGGAAGAAGGTCTGAACTACCGTTGTAGTAGTAACTGACCACTATCAAACCGAGCGGATGACTTGATGGAATTGTAAAGGAGGTGTTCGCAATTCCTGACCCGTCCGTGGTAACCGATGGCAACCATGTTTCATGGAATTTGGTCGTTACACTCAGATTCCCGAGTGGTCTGAAGTTGAAGCTTGATTCGACCAAGGTAGCGCTTAGGTTCACCGTATCTCCACGATTGACAAGGACTGGGTTACCTGGCTGTAATCCCTCGAGTTGTGTCACTCCGAAGACGAAAATTGCAGACGAAGTGTTTGAAGGCAGGTAGTACGGAGAGGAGTCCTCCAAAACTTCGACAACGAGCGTGCGTGGACCGCGTACAGTACCGTTGTTGGCTGTGTCTGTTGGGACGGTGAGATTGAAACTTCCATTCGAGAGTGTTGGAACACCACTGCGGAGTCGTTCCTCAGGATTTGACTGCCAGTAGACATCAAGTCGAACACCGGATATCAGAGCACGTGAAGGATCATCGTCATCGAGAATTTGTCCTTGCATGTTGAACGGAACACCCGCTGTAATGGTCGATGGTAAGACGTCAATTCGAATGTCGGTAGGGACTTGTACGGTCACATCGACGAGCGTGCTGTTTCCTGTACGGCGGCTGTTTCCAACGGCGAGAGGGTCGGTCAAATCATCAGCAACAAACATCTGTAGAACGTAATCGCCTGGTGCGAGGCTTGCTGTCGCCCAAGTAAATGAAGCATTTCCTTCAGCATCGGTGACTGCAGTACCAATGGTCTGATTCGAGTTTCCAAAGTCCCAGATGTATTCTACGGTTACACCAGAAACGTTTGAACGATCAGCGACATCAAACACGGTCGTATTGAAGGTCACTTGATCGCCTGAAACAAATTCCATCGCACGCAATTCTTCCTCAAGAAGGAATTCTGATTCGATACCGACTGTCAGAATCGGTAACGTTGGTGGGCTCGGAGGTGTTGATGAATCAACAACGCGATAGTACGCACCACCAGCAGGGGCCATGGCTTCGAAGTTGAAATCAACAGCAACCTCGTATCCATTGGACGGAAGCGTAGTTGGCATGACAACTGTGAGATTGAATTCACCGGTGGCATTGTCCAGCATGCCATTTGCCAAATCGATTGGGAAACCATCACCATCAAGCATGGTCATGGCGATGATGGTATCGTTTCCAAGAACACGTTCAGTCGTGAACTGTCCGTCGAAAATGTCCCCTACAATGTACGTTGTATTGCCCAAGTGCGTCCAATCTTGGAGGATTGTCAGATTCCAACCAATCTCAGCTTGGACTCGAATCAATCCCGATGCATTTCCTGGCTGATAGAGTGTTGAACCGTTGTAGAGGATGTCGAATACATAGTCACCAGGTCGCAGGGTCGAATCCAGTTGCCACGACAAAGTAATCAGCGATGAGTCTGGATCTGAAGTCGTATTGACCCAAGTCCCATCAAAGGAGAAGGAGTAATCTCCTGGCACAGCAAGACCAACTTCTACACCCATATGATCCGAAATCTGTACAAGAACGTTCGTCGGCTCGCCGCGTAATTGTGGAGTTGCTATCACTTCGAAGTTTAGGATTCCAACCAGTGCATAAGGGTCGCCTGTACTGAGGTTCGCATCATCGGTTGATTCGTAGAGGTCAGGATAGAAACGCAAGCGTACTTCTAGGATTCCTGCTGCTACGTTAACATCCGATGCGTTGAGGAAGTGCTGGATGTTGAATGCACCATTCACGGTGATATTGAAAATTTCAATCCAGTCTCCACCACTGTTGTTTTCTCGCATTTCAAACGAAAGATTACCAGCCATACCCACCGGAGAGGCTCCAATGGTCAAAGCAGTACCATTGACGTAGATGTCGTTATTGAGGAGAAGCAAACTTGAGTTTGTTCCAGGACCCTCCAATGTAGCCGTGAGATTTGGCGCATCGCGGATATCGAGCGTGAACGCTGTTTGGGTTGGGCGCAAGTGATAGGTTGGTCCCGTGATTCCATCCTCGGTTTGCACCCACCCATCGTAACCCAAGGTCGCACTCACGTTGGTTTTTGTTTCAAGGTCATCGAGTGTCAATTCGAACGACCATGTTCCAGATGGGCTCACTTGTGTTGACAAGTTCTGTGCTCCATCGACCGATGAAGTAAACGAAAGCCATACGGTCGAATTGACGACCAATGAGGCATCCGAAAACGGTAGTTGCTCGTAACCGATGAAGCCTTCAATGGTCGTAGTAGCTCCGGCACCAACAATTGGCGCGTCGATTGCACCTGGAGACGTGTGGTTGAGCGTTGCATCATCTGTAACGTTCATCCACCAAGCATTCGCAGGTCCTTGAACAGTCGAATTCGCAGTTAGAATCGTCTGGCCAGAAACGTATCCCTTCTGCTCGACCTCGATCATAATGGCTCCAAAGCCGGGTTGAATCATCTCAACTGGAGCGCCTTCGATGGTGAAGAATCCACTCGAATCGGTGATGTTGACCTCGAGCAGGCGTTCTGGCGTGTTGAGTCCACTGACGCCGTCAAAGGCCTCGACAAGAGGGACGAGGTAAGCGCGGACAATGTGTTGTTCAATGGCTGTTTGATTGTCCAAAAAGAGCAAGTTACCGCTGATGGAAATGTTCCCTGCGCTTCCATCGCGGTCGAAGTCGGTTGGCGAGTAGAGAACGTTGCTGACATCGAGTTCGGCAGCATCTGGACATGGATCGAATGGAACCCATCCGAAATCCAAGCCCCCCGCTGCTGAGGACTGCTGCAAGCGAACCTCAGCCCATGTACGCAAGTGCTGGGCGCCAATGGCGTATCCGTTTCCTGTCCAATCACCGCCCTTGAATCCACTGACCAATCGAGCTGGAAGGCCGATGACTCGGGCCATGGTCACGAAGGTTGTTGCAAACTCTGCACAGGTTCCTTCGTTTGCGACTTCAAGCATGAACTGCGTCAAATCTTCACCATCGACCAAGCCTGAGCCGTCGAAATTGAGTTTGAATTCTGTTGTCGCATTTCCATCACGCAAGAACGTCTGAAGGGCCAAAGCCTGATCGTAGGCGTTCACAGCGGAAGCATCGTTAATGACAGCATTGGAGATGTTGTAAACAACAGAACGAGAATCGGTCAAATCGGTGTAGTAGCTAGGTAAGGCCGTTTCGTAAGGGAAGCCTTGACCGGCAATGCTTGAACTTGCAAGCGTACTCCAGTCGAAGTAATACTCAGGTTGCTGAACAACAATTTCCTCAACGAATCCACCATCGACCTCGTATCGATGTGTATCGTTTGTTCGGGACAAAATCACGGCTGAATCGGCCCAAAAGGATACGTTGGTGGTTGAAGCAGGCAATGTAAGTGCACCCTCTCCGACAGGGAAGTTGTAGGTGATTTGCCAGGTGATGGTGTCGTTTGCAAAGCTGGTGCTTGCCATGTGAGTAAGATTGGTGAACGGAGGGACCACTTCAGAAGCTGGATGGACTGAGTTGTCGTGAGTGTACGAATTTCCGGTTGGAATGTCGTTGGTGTACTTTCGCCAATACTTCTCGATGTCAAGATCGACTACGCCACTTGTGTTGTTAGCCCAGAAGATGACGTCGTTTTGTGGAAGGTCATCCGTTGGGTCAAAGAGATTGAAAGGCGCTCCGACACAATTGAAGAACCAGAATTGTTGAGGACATTCCGCACCATCAAGCATTCCTCCACCATCGGTATCGGGATTGCGCCAATCTGAGCCAGTTAGATTTTCTACAGCATCTGGGATGCCGTCGTTATCGAAATCATCTGGCAAGATGTCGTCCGAAGGATCGTTTTCGGGGTTGGTATTGTCGAAGTATTCTGTTCGATCATCGACGCCACCGCTGTCCGTATCCACCGAAAGATAGTCCGTGACCCAGATATCGGTCGAACCGTTGTTGATTCCGATGAAAGCAAGATTGCATCCAGTTGTGTTTTCAAAGTAGGAATTGATACCATCGCCATCAGGATCGAGTGTATTGAAACATGGCTCGGTCGGATCTGTGTTATCGAATACTTCGTCGTAATCGCTTACACCATCACCATCGGTATCAGCAAGGGTTGGATTTGAAAACCATCCGTATGTTCCCAACAATTCCTCCCAATCTGCGAGGCCATCCGCATCACTGTCGGTGTAGTCGTCATCGCAGTAAGCTCGTGTGGTTCCAATCGTTCCGTCTTGGTTGGCTGCTGTGTGACAGAAGGAACCATTTCTGCTCTCAATGGATGTTGGCGTTCCTGTAGGAGCAGGCGATACACCTTGCAGCGCATTGCTGGTCCATGAAGCAGAGAGATAACTGAAGGTCGTGTACGTCCCTGAATTATTGTAGTAACCGATTCCACCGTTTGGATTGAAACCTGTTGCATCAGCAAGGAACAGTTGGTTTGCTGCACTGAAGGATATGAATGTGGTGACGAAGTTCACCAAAGAATCGCAAGGATCGGTCCCATGGCTTACGTTCCGCTCATCCCCATCATTGATGCCACCAAAGTCGGTATCTGCAACGTT
The DNA here is from genome assembly GCA_036158745.1 of Thermoplasmatota archaeon. Classification (GTDB taxonomy): domain Archaea; phylum Thermoplasmatota; class Poseidoniia; order Poseidoniales; family Poseidoniaceae; genus MGIIa-L2. Next base: position 4,441 of record JAYYFM010000016.1, on the reverse strand, counting down.
CCATTCGGTACACGAGAGGTTCTCTTCCCAATTCTGAATACCATCGTTGTCCTGATCACCCGAATCTTCTCTTCGGGTAGGATCGGTTTCGCCAGGATCGATGATGCCGTTTCCGTTTGCATCTTCGTCACCATCATCGAATGCATCGCCATCGGTGTTGTTGTCTCTTGGGTCGGAGGCTTGTGGAGGGTTTCCATAAGCACCGTTGATTTCAACGCCATCGGGGATACCGTCACTGTCAGTATCGGAACTTGTCGGATCGGTGAGCAATGTCAAGGCCTCATAAGAGTCGTTAAGACCGTCGTTGTCCGTGTCACTGTCCTGTGGGTTGGTCGAAGTGATGCCATCGACTTCTGCTGTGAGTGTGGCACATGCACCTGGGCCAATGCCTTGAACTGGGTCACAAGGAGAAACGGTCTCGGTAGGAACACCATCTGGACCTTGTCGGAAACAAGGTACTCCACCACAATTTGTGGTCCACGATGGGTTGACGTATTCCATGAGGTTGACGAGTCCATCTCCATCAGGGTCTCCATTCGCACCATCTGCGTTTGAAGCACTGGTCGCATTCAACCCGTTTGCGGCTTCCCACCCATCAGGCATACCGTCACCGTCCGTGTCCCAACCGTTGGGGTCTTCATCAGCGATACCGTCACCGTCATCGTCATCGGAGGAACAATCTGCGTCTCCGTCGTTATCAGAATCAGAGCCATCGACTTGGCCATCCTTGTCATCGTCAAACCCATTGGCACATACGTTTCCAACAGGGTCTTCGTCACAGAGAATGGTGTTGCCTTGACCGTCGCTTCCTGTATCGCCACACTTGGGTTGATTGAACTGCATCGAATCTTCTTCGTTCCAATCATTGACCGGGATGGTGCCGTTCCACCAAACACCGTTATCAAGAACACCTGTTGTTGCGGGATTGTCCCAGTTCGAAGGTTGGAGGTAGGAATACTCCTGTAGGTTCGACATACCATCGCCATCAGGATCACCAACGGCACCATCGCCACCAGTTGCTGAAAGTGGGTCAAGCCCGTACTTCCATTCCCAACCGTCAGGCAAACCATCGTTGTCAGAATCCCAATCGGTTGCAGCGGTATTGATCAGATATTCGAGACCGTATGTTAGGCCGTCTCCATCCAAATCGGAGGCAGCACTCACTTCTTCCGTGACGAAATCGATGGCCGTCAGCGTGGAGAAGACCATAAGCGCGACCAAAAAGACAGACTGCGCTACTGTTCGGCGATTTGAACGATCCAGTTTGGATGTTCCAGATGAACCAGTCTTCAGCGTGTCCGCCCCATTCATGTGTTATGGTCGTCCCAATAGCACATAAGGGAAATGGTACGTTGTTCATACAAACGAAGATTAATCTTCAATGGATTCAATGTCAATGAGCTCCAGTTCAAGGTCATCTTCCATGACTTCTTCGGCCTCATCTTCGAGGATGTCTGCACTAACCTCACTTTCAGCGCTCATCTCAATGGCCGAAGGTTCAACCATCGCAGCAAACATCTGTGCCTTGACCTTGTTTTGGCCACGGCGATACAGACCAAGACCTGCCAAAGCTAGCACGGAGAAGAACAGAACCAAGGTCGTTGGCTCAGGATCTTCAATCTCGCTCATGATGGAATTGAGAACACCCGAAGTCTCCGTCTTGAACTCAAAGGTTGGCTTCTGGATGTAACACAAGTTTGCCGTACATTCTTGATAATTTGTAGGTGTGACGGTTATTTCAAACTCAACCATTTCGCCACTTTTGAGTTTCTCAGGTGCAGTAATTTCCATCGTGAATTCTCTTGAGGAGAAGGAATCGAGTGTGAACGATATGATTTCACCGTCATCAAGTGTAGCATCCCAGCCGTCTGGAGATTTGACAGAAATGACCACATCAACTTCAACGTTGTTCAAATTGTCAATTCGATACTCGAATGGTTCTGTTTGGCCCGCTTGTATGCGTTTTGCTTGCGACTTTTGCTCGACGACGAGATTGCCAGGAACGACCTCCTCATCGACTTCGATGGTCAAGGGCAGGTCAAAGTACCGTGGATCTTCCTCGCCATCAGCCTCCTCAGCAACTTGGAGATAGACAATGTGGGTGCCTGCTTCAACCTGCTGACGTATGGTAATTTCGACTTCAATATCGTAATACTGGCCGCCTGTCAAAGGGGCAACGAGTGCGATGTTGCCCTCGATATCAGTAATTTCGTACATCCATGTTGCATATCCGGGGTCGTTGTCGATGTTTCGCTGCAATGCTGCAGGGTTCTTGATGACCCAGTTCGTCGTACCTGCATCATCGGATGAATCGGTGATTCGAACGTTGTAGGTGACGGTCGAACCCGGCGAAACAGGGCCGATTTGGCCGAGGGTACCGCCGTCTGAATCGGAAATAACTTCCCCAACGATGCCGAAGGTTCTGTGGACGGTCCAAGCAACCGGTGTCGTGAACACTTCGTCTGTACTGCTGTCCGATGTAACACTTAGTCTGACCAGACCAATGTCGACTGCATTGCGCTCAAACGGAGGATAGACTTCGACCTTGAGCACCAATTTCTCACCTTGCCCAATCGTTGGTGTGAGCGAATCAATACCTTGCTCAGTTAGTTCAGTTCCAGTCCCATTGATGATGAACTTCAAACTCCATGCAACAGGTATTTCTTGAATTCGAATTCGATAACTGTCATCATCAAATCCTACGTTGTTGATGCTCATGTAGAAGGCGCCAACCTTGTCGTAATCGATGTAGTGCGACAGGTTTTCATTGTACAGGTCTGGACGATCGGATGCAAAGATTTGCTTTTGTTGCTCCACGTCCTCGTACACGTCGATTTGAGGGGGACCGAACTGGTTGACTTTCTCGACGTCAATGGCGAGCGAAACGAGGCGCACTTGGGAGCCGCTGTCAACGCCCGTTGTTGCGTAGGCGTAGGCTTCGACAACAATCTGGTAGTTGTCTGAAAGCGAACTCAGGTCTTCTGGTGCTTGCACAGTGAGAAGCGGTCGTACAGTGGATCCTCCTCCACTCAACATGTAACCGCCTGGATTGTCCCAGTTCGGATCGGACCATCCGGATGGAAGCGATTGTTGGAGTTCCATTTCAACTCGTAAATCTGAGGTGAGAGAACCCGTGTGCAAAACAGAGAGTTCAATCGACGACGTTTGCCCGGGAGCGACCAGCAACTTCGGAATTTGTGTTGATGGGAAGTCAAGGTACACATCGTACTCAAGAAACGTTATTCCTTGCGGATGGAGGTACTCGATGACATGCCCTTGCACGTCAGTAATGAGCAATCGCAAGGGGTACTCTCCGTGTGCAATACCAGATTCGTATGTGAAGTTGTATTTGCCAACCAATCCGTCATTGTCGAGCTTGAGTTCGTTTTCCTGGAACTCCTTTTCAAAGACCGCAGAAGCCTCGTTCGGCGTGTAAAGGACCAATTCTACGGATTCGATATCTGCACGACCGAAAGCATCACGGACGTCAACAGTGAACTGCATTTCTCGCTTGTCCGGGCTGTGAGTGGGTGACCATTCAGTAACTTCAGACTCGCTCCAGCCATCGCCCATTTCGTGGACTTTCACTTGTGAACCATCAAGCGCATTGGCTCGGAACTCCATGCGTGAATATCCGTTTCCTACTTGGCCACCATGAGCAAGCAAGACTTCGCATGACGAGAAGGCTCCGCCAGCTTCGCAATCAGCGGTCGCTTCGATGTTGAGTTTGATACGATCACCGTTGACAACATCAAAGCCGTTGCCTATATCGAGATTGACTTGGTATGAGAGCCAACTGCAACCTCCACCAAAGAAACTGTTGCATGGGTTGGTCAGGGGTTCAGTAAAAGTTTCAATGACTTCTGAACCAGAATAGAGCCTGAAGGTGATCTCTCCTGTTGCGTTGTTGTTGGAACTTTGGAATTTAATGTAGACAAACGTTCGAAGTTCAGACGATGATTTTCCTTGCACGTTCAAATCGGATATTAACTCGGCTGTTTGAAAGGTGACACCTGAACCCAGCAACGAAGTCTCGTCGTAAGCCCCAGATGGCTCCTTTGTGGTCAACGTGGTGCCGCTTCCTAGGTACAATTCATAATCCTCAAGAGCTGCTCCAGAGGATTGTATTTCGTTCTCTTCTTGGAGCATTTCAACAGGATTGTTCGGTGGAACAACTGCCAAAAACAGCGAAATTAATACTGCAAATACGAAGCGATTGGAAGACATGGTCAAGACATCCCTCAACGTAGGGGAAGCGAGCAGGCGTTAAACGGTTTTGCATGAAATGTTCAGACAATTCGGTTTCAGAAACGTGTTTTTGGTATCGAGGGAGGGATTTGAACCCTCGAACCCATCTGGGACCGGATCTTAAGCCCGGCGCCTTTGACCACCTCAGCCACCTCGATGCCTTACGGACTTCAAGCCTGTATGAAATCCTTAC
>JAYYFM010000015.1:0-12309 GCA_036158745.1 Thermoplasmatota archaeon | reverse complement strand
ACGATCACCCTCGTCAATGCAAGCAACAAGATATTGCCGTTCAAATGAACCGAAAACAAGGAACGATTGCTGAACATCTCCTTCTTGCAGAAGGCAACATCCTCAAGGCATGGTACGAGCAATCTCGTACCTCAGATTAATTGACGAACAACACCAAGTCCTGCGAATAGGAAGATGGCTCCTGCTAAACTTCGTATCATGATTTTTCCACGACGTTCATGGCGTAGTGTATCCATCAGTTTGTGTCCAATCATGGTCCAGAGGATCATTGCAAGTAATCCTGCAGTTGTTGTAATTGTGGTAATGAGAAGGATACCCTTCATGCCTCCTCCAAATCCTTGCAAAAATTCGATCATGATGACAGAGACAAAGACCCATTCTTTGCCGTTGATGAATTGCAACATGATGCCATGTCGGAAGTCCAATCGCTGGATGTCTTGGTCAACCGACAACTGATCGATTGGAATACGGAGAATCACCACACCCAGTAGCACAAAGAACAGCAGGCCAAACCACTCAAGGAACGTAAAGAGCACGGAATCCTTGTCGATGCGTTCAACGGTCGTTCCAATAATGAGATGGACCAAGATGAATCCAATGACCATTCCAATCAACAAGGAGACATTGCTACGTGCTCCATGAACTGCAGAGTGTGAAATAGCAGTGATGTTGTTTGGCCCAGGAGTGAAAATTCCAACTGCAAGGATGGTCAAGAGTCCAAAAATCGCTTCGGTTTCAATGGCCAATTCACCATCTCCTAGACTGCATCGCTTGTCGTTGATGTTTTCCCATTGAGCCACCAAAGAAAGGTAGCAAGTGCTGCGAGAAGAACGACTGCCATGATGATTTCATGGTCCAGCAACCACTGTACTGCATCCATGGCAGCCTCACCATAGAGGTAAATCAGCATCGCTTCCAGTCCAAATCGTAGCCCTCTGCCGAAAATACCAGCCAAAATGAACGGTTGTAATTTCATATCGCTCGCACCTGCAATCCATCCAAACACCTTGTAGGGTAGTGGGGAAACTGCAGCAATAAACATGCCAAGCGTGCCATATCGCTCGAACAACGCTTCGAGTTGATCTCGGTGGTGAGGTTTACCGAAGCGATCCAAGAGTTTCGTACCGTAGCGCTTCCCAATGGTGTGCCCAATGACGGCTCCCATGACCGAAGACACAGTGACGATGGTCCACAACCACAGAAGGACGCTCGGACTGTTTCGCTCCTCGTAGGCCATGGGAAGGAACATCACATCGGGCGGTATGGGTTGGATGATCGCCTCAGTAAACGAGAGTAAGGCGAGCGCAAAAGGCCCAAACTGATTGAAGAAGTCAAGAATGTATTCTTCTCCAATCATGCACAAAGGTGCTGATACGGATTCTTGAGGCTATGGGTTATCGACGTCTTCTTTACGGGTATTCGACACCCTTTGCGCATGGCCGTCCTCGACACGAGTGCTTTGCTCAATTGGCCAATTGAACGCTGTCGCGGGCAACTCGTTTCGATGTTGCAACAACAAGAATTGTCTCGGGTTGATGAGCAGAGATGGATGTTGATCGATTCACTCGACATGGATTGGCGAACGGCAAGCGAAGGTGAGCGCCAATCAATACTCGATGCAGCTGCGAGGACAGGTGATTTACCGCGCTTATCCGATGTGGACATTGACCTGCTTGCTCTTGCCCTTGCCAATCAAACCAATCTGGTGACGGATGATTATCGCATGAAAAACGTTGCAAGAGAAGCAGGCATTGACGTTCAAGGCGTTATGACGTCTGGTGGAAAGAAGCAATGGAAGTGGGTGCTACGATGCATAGGATGTCGACAAACCGAAGAGGTTTCTGCTGATGCTCATCGTTCGAAGCATGATGATGTGAAGGCTTGTGATCGATGCGGAGCTCCGATGAAACTCAAGCGAGCCTAATCACTCTTCATCGCTGAGGGATTCGAGGGCAGTGACTTTCTTTTCAAGTTCATCAACAGCCATCCCCGTAGGGTCAATACCGACGGCTTTTGCACGATCCATGAGGACTTGATCGGGTGTCTTACCTCCCGCTTCTAGATCGGCGATTGTTGCCACCGTCGTTGCTTCATTTAGCCCCTTGTGGAATTCACCTTTGGAACGGCCAAGGGCATTCGCCATCTTCGGGAGTCGTTCCGCACCAAAGAGGATGAAAAAGATACCAAGAAGGATAATGATTTCAAGCGGTCCAGGACTAAACGCCATGCTGTTCCCCAAGGAGCCCTAGAGGTTGAGGCTTTCAAGACTTGCCATCATGCAACGTGCATTCTTGTGATTCAGCCACCGGATACTGGAGGAAGAAGCGCCACTTCGTCTCCTCGTTGGCAATGAACGTCGACAGGACATCGCTCTCCATTCAAGGCTACAGCCAAGCCTTGACCTAGCCAGTGGCCCATTTCAAGTTCAAGGATAATTTCCTCGATACTGAGATTCTCTCGCCATTCGACTTTTGTTGTGCGAGATCCAATCGCTTCTGCAATGGGTCCGAATGCAAGCACGCGCACGTATCCTGCTGACATGGACCTAGGTTGATGCGGCAGTTTATCAATACGTAGCCGTATGGAACCTCATGGCGTTCGCACTACGTGCTGAAGGACTTTGGAAATTGTACGAGTCCGGCGAGTCGGTGATTCAGGCAGTTCAGGATGTGTCCCTTTCGATCAAACAAGGTTCGATGGTTGCCATAATGGGTCCATCTGGATGTGGAAAAACCACGCTACTCAACGTCCTTTCAGGAATTGACGAACCCAATTCAGGAACCGTGATGATCAATGGAGAGAATCTCTACGGGTCGAGCGATGACGAACGCACACGGGTACGTGGAAAACACATGGGATTTATTTTCCAAGAATTCAATCTCCTTCCGGTCATGACCGCATTGGAAAACGTTGAGTTACCGTTGCTCATTCAAGGAACCCCAGCGAATGAGGCTCGGAAAGAGGCCACGAAAGCGCTCACTGCGGTTGGACTCGGTGACCGCCTTGAACACCGACCTGCTGAACTATCAGGGGGTCAGCAGCAGCGGGTTGCGATTGCTCGAGCCGTTGTTCACAGGCCTGCAATTGTGCTTTGTGATGAGCCAACTGGAAATTTGGATGCTGAAACTTCAGCGTCCATCATTCAACTCCTGCGTACACTGTGCCGAGTAGGAAATACGACCTTCCTCATTGTCACACACGATGAATCGATTGCTCAGCAGTGTGATTCCATTCGACGAATGTCCGATGGGCGTTTCCTTGAGGATGTTTCCGAGGAGGAATAGTTGTGCTGCTTGTGCTGCTGCTTGCGCTTCTTCTGATTGTAGGAGCGTCGGTGACAGCATATGGCTTGCGCGGGGGGTGCTCGAGAGGGGCTCGGGCACTGATCGTTCTCGCACCGATGGTTGATGGAATTCTTTCGTATTTCATCCTCATATGGCTTGGTTTCACCTCGATGAATGGATTCGTTGGTGGCCTCATGTTCGGCCTTTTGAGTTTGTTTGGTGTTCAAGCCATCGTCTCTCCACGACGGTTGCTGGCTTTCCGATTGGCTTGGCAACAACTCCTACGGAAAAAACGTCAGGCTGCACTCCTCATGGCAGGATTGATGATTGGTTCTGCCGTCATATCCTCGTCGCTCATTGTAGGAGATTCTCTCGACCAAACAGTTCGTGAAGAGGTCGAAGCGGCTTGGGGAGAAACCGACCTCCTCATCTCAGGATTCGATGCAACGTCTGGACAAGTGGTTGAAATCCCTCAGTCGATCGCCGCTGACCTACGCAACGCAGATCTTGAAGGCCTTGGCGATATCCAATCTGGAAGGGTCGTCTCTGCATCGGTCGTAACCGCGGATGAACGAGCGAATCCGAGTGTGGCTTGGTTCGCTCTCGAACACCGAGAGAACGTCATCATCGGATCGAAGGCCAGAGGGTTGACGTGGTTTGAATTAGAAGAAATCAACCGATTTTCAACCGCACCGAAAGTTGTGATCAACCAAGCGTTTGCGGATGAACTTGAAGTGGTGAAAGGCGACGAACTCCAACTTGGTTGGTTCGTTCGAAATCAGAATGGAATCGAACGAGTTGAACAGAATTTCAGCGTCGAGGAAGTTGTCGAAATGGCAGGACAAGGACAACTTGCTGGTACGACGACACCCGCCGTCTTTACCGATCTCGCAACAGCTCAAGTCTTGCAACAGTCTGAGGGGAATGTCACGTCCATTCGAATTTCGCTTGACGGCGTCAAGGAGCAACGTTCAGCGGTGGAGCCAATCATTGACTCCATTGGTGAAACGTTGAATCAAAGCATTGGTGTGGATGAATCAGGATTGCAACTCATCACAGAAGGCGACGCTCTCACTGTAGCATCGACCAATGGATTGGGGCGACTTTCACCTCGTATTGTTGCAAGTCTTTCCGAAAACCGTAGTTCGTTGGCAGCGAACGCAGCCTTGATGGAAGTTCTTCAAGTTCCCTTAATTGGTCTTGAATCAGGCTCTTCGAAACTTCTGACACTCGCTGATGGCGATGTCGACGGAATCCTCGTTGACGACGGTGCATTATGGCATTGGGGCGCTGCAGGTTTGGGCTTCGAAACCAATGAAAAATCGTGGATTTGGCGTGTTCCGAGTGGTGGGATTCTCAACGATGTTTCCATCGATGGTGGCCTCGGGTTCGCAGCACATGACGAGGGGCTCGTCCTTGGCAACGTCTCCGATGATGAGGAAACATCGTTCATCATTGAGGACAAGCAAATGGTCGCCGTCGTTTCAGAATCGACGTCTTGGTTCGCTCTTGAGGATGGTACCTCGCGTTCGCTATGGTACGGGGATGTCGATAGTGAGACCATGAACGAATCTCCTCTCGAACTTGATTTGCCTTCAACGATACTTGATTGGGGATTACGAATGGACGACATCAATCTCTATCTACGTGTTGAGGGCCTCCTCAGTGAATCGTTTTTCATGCGATCTCTCGACAATCTTCAACAGCCGTTTGTTGAGATGGATGCATCGGAATGGCCACTGGGTACCAGTGAACAACCAGAAGTGTGCCCTGGCTTGGGCGTAGAACTCAACACAACACAGGCGTGGTGCATCGAAGATCCAGGACTTGTCCTTCGGTCGACGGAAAATGAGTCCATACAATCCATGCGTCTTCCTATTTTGTCGGATGCTGGCGGTTTTGGTACCTTGCCGCAGATGTTTTTCGCCTTCGATGGTGATGCTTCAACACTTTCCGTTCAACAAGGAGAGTTACGCATTGGAGAGCGCCTTAATCCAATTTCAGAAGTCAACAATGGCTCTGTTAGGGCAGCCGGTTTGTTCCAATACGCCTTCGGTTCGGACGAATCGTTGAATCTGAGCATCAACGGGTCGTTCGTGGATGATGAACGTCTTTCCTCGCTCTCTGAATTGGACTCAGTCATTCTTGGTCTCGTCAACATAAGCGATGCAGAGATTCTTGCAACGGCGGATGAGCGTGAACGGTCGATGCTCATCTTCAGCAATGTCTCAGGAGATGAAATTACGAGCGTCCAACAACATCTCGACTCGCTTGTAGGACTCGATGAATTGTCCCTTTCGGTTCAAGCCGTCAAAATCGATGCGCTCGAACAAGCTGAAGCATCCTCTGGTGTCCTCTCGGCCATGTTCCTGGTGTTCGGTTCATTCACCATCGCAGCAGGTGTACTGCTTGTCATCACCATCATCATGATGCTCGTAGATGTGCGTCAAAAGGAGTATGCAACGGTCCGTGCACTTGGTATGACGCGTTCTGATCTCCGTTATGTAGCAATGATTGAAGGATCCATTGCTGCGATGATTGGTTGTGGCTTCGGTTCTGTGGTAGGCGTTGGTCTCGCCTGGCTAATCGGAATAGGGTTTTCGAGTGTTTTTGCTACGGCAGGAGCCGATGTGTTCTCATTCCATGTCGATGCTTCTTCGATTCTTGCAGGATGGTTTTGGGGTTTTCATCTCGCCATGGTGACCTTGTTTGCATCCTCTCTGTGGTCATCGAGGATGATCATTGTCCATGCCTTGAAGAGCGTGCCCACTCGTGTGCCAAAACATGTTCCATGGGGATTGTATCTGTTCGTTATCGGAGCAATGGGTATGGCCCTTGTAACAGCAGGAATGTTTGTGCTTGGAAGTGGGCCATTAGCACACAGTGTGTGGATTGTTCTCGGTTGTTCAATCATTTTGTTCATTTGCCCAATTCTGTTCTGGATTGTTCCTGTCCTCCGAGCAAAGCGTGCTACAGACGGGTCACTGCCAACCTTCCGAGAAGCGCCTCGAAAAACGATTGGCTTCATCGGTGTGTTCCTCCTCATTTGGACGGGTCTGCCGTCATCGTTGGACCCGATTCGTGCTGATTTGACGCCAAACGAGTTTTCCTTCATCGTGATAGGACTGGTCCAAGTCTTTGCGGGTGTCTTTGTTCTCTCCGCGTTGGCACCGCTCTTGATTCGAGGATTGCTTCGTCTCGCATCATTCCGAAGTGGAGCAGTTGTACCTGTTGCTCTCTCATACCCTCTTCACAAACCGTTACGTACGGCAGTCGTCATGGGGATGTTCTCCATTACGGTGTTTTCAGTCATCGTTCTTAGCGGATACACGTTGCAGTTCGAGAATTACTCCAGCTCCTTCGTCGAGGAATCGGAAGGTGACTTCGAGTTGATGTTGTCTGCGTCACGTTCCAGGCCGCTCCAATTGGAAGGACCGATCGAAGATTGGGGGCTTGAGAACACGAACAGCGACAACATCGATGCAGTGGGGCGCGTCTATCGAGCGCAAGCGTTCATCGAAAATCAAGAGCAAGATCGCTCACCCTACATTCTCCGGGGCGTTGATGAAGACTTCACCGAACATGGAGGTTTGCCGCTGCACATATGGGATGCATCGCTCGGTGATTCATCCGATGAAGCATGGACTTCGATGAACAGCCGTGGCGATGTTGTCTTTGTCGATGCTTCCTTCGGATTGGAATCTTCGCTCGATGGAACAACTGTTGGCGTTTTTTCGGTCAAAGTTGGTGAAAACATTACCATCATTGACGCTCAGCAACCAAGTCATCGAAGGGAAGTGATGGTTGGCGGCATTCTCGAACAATCCTCGTATTTGTTTTCTGCTGGTGTATGGATGCCCTCAGAGCCTGTGATTGAGCAATACGATGGAAGTTTAACTCGCGTGTATGTTTCCGTCAGTGAGCGAAGTGCTGCATCACAGGAATTCGATTCAAGCGAAGTACGCTATTTTTCAGCCGCAGGAAAATCTGCTTCTGAACGCGAAGCGGCAACAGAACTCGCTGAACATCTTCGAATGGATTTGGAAAAAGAGGGTGTTGACGTCTCGTTGATTGCAGAAGACGTTGCACTGATTCAATCGCTGGTCTTATCGATCCTTGCCCTCTTTGAGGGATATCTCGCCATCGGCCTCATTATTGGCATTGCAGGAATCGGCGTCGTCACCTATCGCTCCGTTTCAGAGAGAAGAAAGCACATCGGTATGTTGAGGGCGCTCGGTTTCACCAAAGGTATGGTGATGCGTGTCCATTTGATCGAGATTGGATGGGTCTCGTTGCTTGGTATTTTGAACGGTATCGTTGTGGCCTTAATGTTCCATGTTGGTCTTCACTCTGCCATTTGGGAAGAAGAGGGCGCAGCGTTGGTTCTTCCATGGTCGACCGTGATCTGGGTTCTATTTGGGGGTGCAGTTTTGGTGTATCTCGCAACCTTTTCACCGGTTCGTGCAGCATCAAAAATTGAACCTTCGGAAGCCCTACGGTCCTCGACTTAATTCGGAAAATTTGTAACCAATGAGCGAGTAGTATAACGTTCTTTTTTATTTTGGATTTCAATTATATTCGCACCCATAGTATAAATACGTCCTTTGGCGTAGGGCGAGTTACCGCCCTTATTGGAGGATATGACATGAGAAAAATTACCCCTGTAATGCTCGTGCTGTTGTTGGTGGCTAGCCTAATGGCAAACATCGACATCACACAACTAGAAACAACCGAAGTAATCGAGGAAGCTGGTGCCCGAAGTGGTGCAGATGCAGAACTCGTTGCAATTACTTCACCGAAAGAAACCCAGTGCAACCCTGAGTGCCGCAATGAAATCTTTGTTGGTCAAGCAACGACCTTCGAAGTCTACATTCAAAACTCTGGTGATCAAGCCATTACCGAACTTGGCTACAAAGCCGCTGTTTGGATTGCTGACGGCAACGGGAACCCATTGATGCTCGCAAAGGATGCATCGGGTGCTGACATCGAGTTCGATAACCCTGATGTCATCTGTGACGATGCGAGCGTTTGTGGCGATCAATCCCTCGCTGCTGGGGCCGTCTTCAAGGGCGGTAAAACCACCATCCAATACGGTGGTGGCGACGCAACCTGGACACCGGCTGCTGGTATCTATGTAATTCAAATCGAAACCTACTCCGACCAAGATGTTGATCCAGGAAACGATGTTCAGCAAGTCTACGTCGAAGTCGTCGACTACCTCGACGTCGAGATTGACATTGCATGGACAGATGGCTCCGTTGTCGCAACAGGAGAAGGTGTCAAGAACTTCGAAGTAAGCGTCAAACTCAACGGTTCAAGTGACTTTATCACACACAACTTGACTATGGAAATTGACGTTTCAGGCGATGTTTCTGCCGCTTCCGGACAGGACATTTCCGACCTCAAGTCCGCTACACTCGGTTCCTTGGTTCACTCTGTTAACGTTGGAACCGACCAACTTGTCCTTGTTTACCAAAACGAGACAGACCCTACCGACAACATAACTGAGGTTCGCACAATCATGTCGGACGACGTCGGCAACGGTGTATGGACCTACACTGGCTCCGTAACACCAGACACGAGCAACACTGAAGCTGCATACAGCGTCGATGTTGCGATTGGAGGCTACTCGCTCTACGGTCAGTTCGAGTCCTGTATTAACACGGTCGAACTCAACACGACGGATGAAGAAGGAAATCCGACGACGACGACAGAGGTTTACTCCAACTTCTGTGAAGAGTCGTTCGATAAGGATGACATCACAAAGAACAACGCTGATGAGATTACCGGAACGCTCAGTACATTCCACGACATTCGCATCTCGATGTTGACTGTCAACCAAGGATACAACAACGACGGAACAGGTATCCCAACCTTTACTGTCGGAGCAGGTGAGCCAGGCGACCTCTCTGTCGGCACATCGTACATCGATGCTGCTGTTGAGCACCGTGGCTCTTCGGTAACCGAATTGTACGACTGGAACGTTACCTTCACCATTACCAACCTCGACACAAGCGAAGTCATCACCGAGACTGTAAACTCCTGTCTCCAAGGTGTTGAACCATCCTACAACTACGCCAAACTCGGAACAGGGCCAGAGGCGTTCGATCAAGGACACGCTTGTACGATGGTTGAGTTCGATGTTGGAACCTACACCATCGAAGCAGAATTGGTTATGGAAAGCAAGATTACAGACCAAAAGCCAAGCAACAACCTTGTCTCAATGGAGAAAGAAGTACGGAACAACCTCCCGGTCATCTCTTCTCTTGACCTTGTCACCCAAGGCGATCTCTTCCTCGGTATGGAAAGCATGCTTGAGTTCGAAGTCTCCGTCTTTGATGCAGACGACGTTACTGGTGAAGGCCTCACATACTCTTGGGTAGGAGGCGCAGAGAGCGTTGTTCTCGCTGGATGTGGCGGAGTAGGCGGCGTTGCACGAACCTGTACAACTCCAATCATCCAAGACTTCGTCACGACCTTCCCGGTCGTCGTTACCATCACCGATGCTCATGGCGGTGAAGTCAGCGAAGAAATCATCATCGAGATTTGGAACGATGCAGTCGCAACCGACACAACTGCTAGTGGTATCACCATGGATTATTCCTTGACGTACTTCAGCAAGGCTGCCTACAGTATCAGTGTTACAGACGGTAACGTAGAGGACTGTGCAAGCATCGATTTGCCTGACCCTGCAGGTCAACTCGGTGACCTTCTTAGTGGTAAGTACACGCCGATCGCAGTCATCGATTACTCGCCTGCCACCAACTACGGTGCAAACGACGTTCTCGCTCAAAGCATTGACTTGACGTTTGATTCTGGACTTGGCGCTACATCCTTGTGGTACTCCACAAGCTGTGCCAACCCTGCATTGACTCAACTTATTGCTGATGGTGCGACCAACAGTGAGGAAGACTCGACAAAGTCCGTTCTTTCCGCAGTTCTTTCCGGTGGTACACTACCTGCAGGACAGCTGATGTTGATTGACTCACCACTTCAAGCAAAGGATGCACCAAGCGCATCGATTGGTAGCTTCAACGCTGCACCTGGCATGGGTGGAGACATTACCATGAACTGGGGACTTGAGGGCACACCACTCGCTGGTGACAAGATTTCCGTCAGCATCACCGACGCATCTGGAGAAACCTTCTCAGTCGATCTCGACCGCACCGTCGTTACGTACACGTACAGTGGTTCTTCCACAACTCACGGTGAATCCTACGACATCGAAGTCGCAGTCTGCAACAACGATGGACTCTGCAGCACTCCGATCGGTCAAGCGACCGTCGTTGCTGACAAGGAAGTCGAAGGAGCATCTGCAACCGGCGTCAACGTCAATGTTGCTGGTGACAAGTGGACTTTGACCTGGAGCATGGAAGGTACCGCGGACGACGTTGCTTCATGGAACCTCTGCTACAAGAACCGTGAGGCGTTCGAAGCCATCAACATGCCAACCACCTGTGTCAACACTGGCAGTGCTGACGTCATGACCGCTGATGTCATGATTCCAACCACTGGTCAAGGTACAATGCACTTCGCAGTTGTACCTGTTGACGCACTTGGCAATGCAGGACTTGCAGCATCGACAGGTGCTGCAGGAGCTGACGCTTCGTACATCAACGAGGTCGATGGTGGAGAAATCACCGATGACAACACCGATGGTGATGACGCATCCAGTGGCGAACTACCAGGCTGGACCTGGGGAGCCATTGGTGGTGTCGTTGTTGTCGCTTTCATCGCTGGAGCCTTTATCCTCTCACGAGGCGGTGGCGACGGCGAAGACAAAGACTGGGATTACTGATCTTAGACTGACGACCGAACAGTCGTAATCTGTGCGCAAAGACGCACAGGAGCCGCCAGAGGGGGCGTCCCGGCGCCCTCTCTGGCCTTTTTTTTATTTTCATTCTCTGAATTTGTTCTCAAATCGATCGATTGGGATTATTTGAAAATCTGAATAAAAATAAATGTTCATTTTACAAAATGTTTGTACCAGAGAGTTAGAAAAATTGCTCTCAGTATAACGTTTGATTTGCTTCATGAAAATTGGAATTCAAAGATTTTGCACCCCAACTCCTATAAGTGGCGGAGAACGTGGTTGCATTTGCATACAGTCCGTATGGGGTGAATGACTATGTTGGGAAACAAGAATAAGAAAACGAAAACCGCAATGGGTGGAATCGGAATTGCCGTTCTACTATGTGCTTTGATGGCCTTCATGCCAATGACAAGCCTAGTGGACAACACAGCAACCGAAACTGTCAGCAATGCAGAGATCGTCTCTGAAGTAGACGATTTCTTCAAGTTGCCAGCCGCCATCGAACAAACAACCTATGAGTATGATGCCGCTCAGGAACTCCTGGGCATGAGGCAGGCGAACACAAAGGGATTCCTCACTGAGGACGGCAGAATTGCACAGCTCACAAGCGATGAGCCAATGCACTACCTTGCCGACAGTGGGGCCTTTGAGGACATCAACCTCAACATCATGGCAACACCTGAAGGGTGGGAAGTGAAGGAGAACATCTTCACAACCACATTCGGTGCAGAAGTTGCCGACGGTGTGAGCATCCAACCAAACCAGTTCGTCGATCCAATCGTCACTGGTTTGAACCCAATGCTCGTTACCATCGATATCACAGGAACCGCACCTATGCCGTACCATGCTGAACCAGCAACTGGCGACGTCGAGGTCGGTGGAAACGTGATTCGTTACCCTCTCGCAGAAGGCTTTGCACTCGACTACGCTGTTGATACAACACAAGTCAAGCAAAACCTCCTCATCCAAGAACGCCCTGTTCTCGATGAAATCGCAGCTTACTTCGGTATGACAGAGACCATCCGTCTCCCAATGGGCTACGGCCTCTACATGGACGGAGTTGCTCTTGGCGAGGAAATCACAACCACACAAGGTGAACTTGAAATCCGCAACCTCGATTCCGGCGAACTCCTGGCCACCATCCCTGAGCCAGTCGTCATGGAAGAGGCTGCAACAGAGCCTTACATCGGTACGTACTTCGTACAAGTCTAC
>JAYYFM010000014.1:0-12516 GCA_036158745.1 Thermoplasmatota archaeon | reverse complement strand
CAAGATACTGGGTCGTCGCCGTACAAATTCCAAAGGTAACTAACATCATCCACAGGTTTGTCTGCGGCCCAAACGACGTATTGACTGAAATCTCCAGCATCTGAAATCGACCAAACAACGTCGATTGCAGTTCCATCATCGTCTGGATGGTCGTATGCTTGGATGCTCTCAATTCGATTTGGTGGCATCGCAGCTCCATTCGAATTATCGATTGGTGTTGCGGTTACAATCTCAACATCGTTGAGGTTGCCGTTGAGCCATGTATCGAATGCAACAACACCGATGTAGTACTCAAGACCGTTGACCAGCGGGAGGTCATCAAGTTCTGAAACGATGGTTGAGTTGTCGTCACAATTGTTGACAACGGTTGATTCTGAGAAACCAGCAACTGATGATGGGTCTGTTGTAAAGACGACACCTGTGATCATGTACACAACGTAGTATGCGCAGTCATCAGCATCACTTGCATCCCAGCCAATTGTGATTCGACCACCTTCATCATCGGGTGTATCAATGGCCCAAACATTCTCCAATTTTGCAGGAGGAATACCGTCATCAACACCTCCAGTTGGAACCACGGGACCAATGATTGTAGCATTCATCATGTCCTCTTGTCCTGTGAGATCAACACATGTGAACCCAAGCCAGTACGGCTTACCAGGTTCAAGATTCAGAATGGTTGTGTTCCCTTCCGTTGGAAGGACGGAAGCCTCAACAGAGAGGCCAAGAATGTCGTTCATCGACTGGGTCGATGCGTAGATTCTCGTCTCTTGCAAGTCCAGTGCGGTACAACGCGCCCACTCAGTCTCCAGGTCTCCTGCCACGCCTCCACTTAGTGGTTGAGCGGCTGCCCATTCAGGTGGTGTTGGAACTTCGTTGCTTGTCGTAACAGGTCCGAAGACTTGGCTCGGTAGACCGTATCTACCGTTGTTGTACTCGACAACAACGAGGGCGTAATATTCGACGCCATCGACCAACGGAACGCCATTCGCAGTCGTGACATCAGCTTTCAATCGGCTGTGAATTGATTCAGATTTGTCGACGATTCGGCCAACAAGATCGATATCTGTTGGAAGTGCAGTCCATGGTTGGTCGCTCACATAGACGAGATATCGGCTGAAATCAGGATCATGGACCAACGTCCATTCGACCGTGAGAGCGCCTCCCCCGTCATCGGGACGATCGTACATGTCCGCAATTTCGACAGGCGTATCCAATCGAATCCAATCGTACGTCAAGCGAACCTCAATCGAACCGTTTGCTGGTGAAATCAACTTGATTGGAACAAAGCGAGTACCGTTGATGAGTTGTCCATTGTTGATGGCGAGTTGAAGGCCATCCTCAACACCAGTACTGTTGTCTAATTCAAGGACTGCGTCGTAGCGTAATGTGGTCGACTTTGCCCAGACAGCAGCATTCGATACGGGAGAAGTCATGATGAGTGGCACCGTTTGGAACAAGAGACCATGCACGCCTGGTTGACCAATCGAGCTGTTCAACGAAACAGGAGCATCTGGAGTAACCAGGTCAATGCTAAACCCGGGATGAGTCATGTTGGAGATCTCCATGTATTCAGAATTGAAGCCAATGTTGAGTGGATTCGCATAACGAGAAGTTTGACTCTGCATCTCGTCGAAGGCAGTTGCTGGTGTCCATCCGCGCAAACCAGCATCACTGGTCGTTAACCAGAAACCGTTTGTGCCGACAGCAACGTTGGTTGGATTTTGTACAATTGCTGACTTGACACTTGAGTGCGAGGTTGTATGCGCTTCAACAATGGTCATTGCGTTCAATCCCATCACCATGAGATGAGTCCCATCGCTGCTCATACTGTAAATAGGCCATGATGAGATTTGTGAACTCGACAGACCGTCTTCAAATTCGTTGGACAATCCATCGTAATGAATCAATGGCCCCACATCGGTTGCAATGTGCAATCCAGCATAATCGGATGCGACGGCAGTGACGTAGTTCGAAGGAAGCTGATCGAATCGGTGCGTTGAAATCACGCCGTTTGAAGAAGAATCAACTATTGTGACACCTGGACGCTCTGAACCAGCACCATCGTGTCCGAGAACAAGTTGCACTGCTTGGTTTGCGCTTGGAGGCGAGTATGTTTCAATCGACCATACAGAGTTTCCAAGTAACCCATCAGTGCTTGTGTTTGTTGTAATCGCCCCTGTGGTAGGGATGTACTGCGTCAGGCCACTCCCGGATGCGATGTAGAGTGTGTTTGAAATGAATTTAATATCTTCAATGTTCGAAGAAGGTAGGCCATCTGCCGTCGTTAGAGGGTTGTCCCAATCGTTTGCAGACATGTTCCAGCGACCAATTCCGTTTTGTGTAGCAACGTAAACGTGGTCATTTGACACAGCAAAACCTTGGATGTTATCCGAAGGGAGTCCGGAAAGCAACTGTCCTGCACCGAACTGTTGCGTTGCTACATCGAACGCTTGAACACCAGCAGCAGTTGAGAATGTCCCCAGTAATCCTACGTAGATGGTTGAAATTCCACTGGCTTGATGCATGGCCAATCCTCCAAGACTGTCATGAATGGACCCTGTTTGTCGTTGGAGCGTTCCTGTCGTCGTATCCAAGACATAGAGGCCATTCCCAGATGTTGAGATGTAGATGGTTGTTCCATCCATCAGCATGTCACCAATGGTTGTCGAGAATGGGAACGACCACCCTTCTTCCCAATCGATGCCACCGTTTGAGTTGAACGAACCTTGGAGAATGCCTGCTGTACCTTGCCCTCCTCCGTTTCCACCGCCTCCAGAGGAGGATTCTGTACCAACCCAGACTTTAGAACCGTCCGAAACCAAGGAAGGAATGTTTCCACTGACAAGCGCTGGAAGTTCGAATGCAGTGTACAAGCCGGAGGTTCCCAACTTGTCGACGCGAGAGTAACCGCTCGCCTCACCTGCTTGTCCAATCAACCATTCTGTTCCTGTATGCTTAACGGATGTTACCGGTGTACCAACTTGCTGAACACTTGCTTGTCCTGTGATTGTTCCTCGAGTTGAAATAATAGCAAATCCACCCGAGTCATCGTACCCAATCATGAGTTTACCACTTGAGTAATCCATTGCATCAAGCCAGACAGGATCTGTTGGAAGTCCATTGGATGCAGAGGTAATCTTTGCTAGCCACGTTCCAGATACCGTATCATACTTGGAAATGCCTTGATTCTCCGCATCGTAACCAACGTAGAGTGTATCAACAGCATCACACGCAACAGAGGCTACACGTCCATTGCTCAAGACGGATGTTGTGAACGACCCAATCACCGAAGAGGTGTTCAAATCCATGTACATGACACCACCATTGTTGTTGAACAATCCGATGTAGAGATACGAGCCACATGTGTTCATTGAGAGAGGGTATCCGTTTGGCACACCGTTTTGTCCAGTGTTGAACGTTGACCATGTTCCAGTCGAACCATCAAGGTGGCCGACAACACCGCGCTGGAATCCACCCCAACCTGCGAAGGTTGCCGATCCAACAACGAGGTGCGTTCCATCCGTCCAAAGCTCACCAACCCAATCACCCATGTTGTTCGGCAATCCGTTTCCAGGCGTCCATGTCGACTCCCACGAGAACGAGGTCTCGTTGAACCGCTCAACCCCATCTTCTGTAGCGAAGAGAATGAGTCCGTCGTATTCGATGATCTCTCGGATTGGGAATTCAAAATTGTCCCACGTTCCAAGTTTGGTTCCGCTCGAGCTATAGACTTCGAGTGCAATTTCACCCCAAGAAATCCACGTGTTTCCACTCGAAGATTCGAACGCAGTGACCCGATCGACTTGGCCGGATGGCAGGACAGATGTGCCCCAAGTGCTCGTCGACAGGTTGTACTGAGCGATACCTCCGCTTCCATCTTGATCCCACCATTGGCCAGATACAACGCTCGCTAGAAGCATATCACCAACGATGTTCAATCCAGCGATATCTCCTCCATTCTCTCCAACACGCTGCCCTGCATCAAGCGGTGTAATCGAGGTGAAGTTTGCCACATCGATTCCGTAGATGCTGTCACTTGAAGTGCCTTGATGGTAATACATGGTGTACCCATACATCGTCAAGTCGAAGGGATCTCCATTTCCACTGTACAGTGAATTCGATTTCTCGATGTCGTAAAATTCCGTTCCGTTAGCGGTCCCAATCAACTGGAAACCGTCTCGTCCACCGACCCAAATGTAACCCGGTCGAATATCAGCGATGAGGCTCGTGACAATCTCGTTTCCGTTGTCGAGGGCGTTGTCCTCAGTCCACGTGGTCAACCACTCGCTGTTTGCAATGTCCCATCGAGCTACACCAATTCCAGTAAGCCCGATGTAAGCAACATCATCGATGACTTCGACGATGGCATCAGAGGTTGATGCGGTCGCTTCCCATTCGTCATCGACGGTGAAACTGCTCTTGTCTATGAGGCCTACACCACTGAAGGTGCCGCCAAAAACGGTGGTGCTGTTCACGCCTACAACGTAGGTTGCCCAGTTAGGCATACCGTCGTAAACATTGAGACAATCATCGATGGCACCGTTGCTTGGTGAGTAGCGACAAACGCCGATGTTTGTTCCAGAGTACATCCAGTTCCCATCGTACTCGAAGTCAAAGTGTTGCGATGGGCGGCGGGTCCAATCGCTTCCGGAAGTTGTGAGTTGACTCATCGAAGAACCGTCCCAGATGTATCCGCCGAGTTGCGTTCCAATCCAAAGATCGTTTCCGTTCACCTCTAATGCGTAAATGGTGTTGGACGTCATGACGCTGTTTTGCGAAGTGATTGGTGTGAGTATCTCTCCAGAGGAGAGGTCTTTTCGAGCAACACCGTATCCGGCAAGACCCATGTGGAGAACATCTCCAACGACAGCAACAGGAGCATTATCGACACCGTTTACGCCGGTTGACCCCCACGCTGCAAGGAACGTGTCGTTTGCAATATCGTAGCGAAGAAGGCCTTCATCGGACGACCAGTAACCTACGCCAGCGTAGGTAGCCACTTGTCCTGTGAGGAGAGTGTTGGATGTGAGTTGGGTTGCTGAACCAACGGCGGTTGAATCCACATCGGCTCTAAACGCAGAGTATTCCTGAACAAAGAGGATTTGACAACCCGATGTGGTCGTGCAATCGCCGACTGCTGCGATATCTACGATATATTCAGAGTTCGCATCCTGGTTTGCTCCGGGCGGAATGTTGGTCCGAATCGAGCCGTTCTCGATGAGGAACAACCCATCCTCGAGTGTACCTGCGATGATGGTGTCTCCAGTTGCTGCCAAGGACGTGACAGGATTACCGATGTCAATTGGAGTGAGCCAAACTGAGGAGGCAATGTCAAGTCGGTCGACGGTTTCCGAAAAATACCCTGCCACATAGAGGATGCCGTTGTGTTCGAGTGCATCGGTAAGCGCAGCATCGGATGGGCCACTTGCGAGAACAATTTCTCGGGTCACAGTGCTCTGCATGTTTGCATCGATCAGAACGATACGGCCGCCATCTGTTGCAACATGCATCATCGATGATGGAGCGCGCTCCCCGTTGGCACCCCAAGCGAATAAAGCATTGAATTCAGATTCAGTGAGGTTGACGTCGTTGAGTGGGATGGATGATCCGAAGACACCCGTCGTGAGATTGTAACGGAGCAGTTGGCCACCGCTCATGATGTGAAGCGTGTCTTGATGCGATTGAATTCCTGAAACGACGTTCGATGGCAACCAATTTGCATCGCTCCAAGTTGCTAGCCAAAAACCAGAATTCCAGTTGTAGCGTGCTAGTCCGTTGTCACTCGATGCAAAGAGAAGTTGATTGCCAGCGGATTCCAGTTTTGTGACATCGTCGCTATGGAGGACGTTGGCAGAACTCCAAGTGGAAAGGGGTTGATTGTTGTTCAAGTCGTAGCGTCCAACACCGTTATCGGTTGCTGCGTACAAGATTCCGCTCTGCTCGTGCAGGTCGTTAACTCGTGTTGATGAAGGCCAACTGTTCGAGCTAGCTGAAACTACCTGACTCCATGTATTGGATGCGTCAAGTTGGAGCAGTGTGCCATCGTTTGTCATGACGTAGATGCCAGATGGAAACACTTCGAACAATCCAATTTCAAAGCCAGCATCAGGTAATCCATCGCTCACTGTACCGTCGCTTTGTGAAATCAGTTTGAACATACCATCTGCGAAGGCGACATGGATGTTGCCACTCGGCCCAATTGCGATACCTACAATATCTGAATTGAGTTCATCGAAGTCGTAGAGGTCAATGACTGCAGGATCGTTCTTTGCATCGAGAACGAAAATAGAACTGCTGCCTTGCAAGTAGAGCTGCCCATCACTTGGGTGTTGAACTGCGTTGTAAAGGGGAATGCTAACAGGTGCAAACGATGTAATTGGGTCAACTGGTGCTAAGGCTTCGAAGGCGAGTTCTGTGATCTCTGCATCCGAGGGCAAGGTCCAACCTGCACCGGAGGCACTGTTAGGGGAGAGTCGGTCGGAGTAAGGATTCGCTCCATCAAAAGAATCGGATGCGCCAAGAGTCCCTAGCCCTCTCCAATCGAACAGATTGATACCGATGTCGTTGGCGACGAGAAGGGGTTCGTTGATCATTAGACCGTTCGAACCATTAACATGGACCTGGAGTGACACGTTTGAAATTTCTGCACCGGGTGCGAACTCGAGAACCCAATCAGCTGTTGCCTGACCGGAGAGAATAGGGTCGTTGCCCATGACCGCATCCAACTGAATCCAACCAGTGTCATTGGAGCCAGAAAGAGGCCATGAGACCACATCGTCTGTTTCGTGAGCAGAGGCCAACGGCACACCAGCGAGAACAGCAGACCACGATGCAAGAAGCATCAACGAGGTCAAAAAGAGGGCCTTGTTTGACCCTCGACGGTCGGCATAGCGCTTGCTCATGACAGTGATGCAATCACTTCACTACATAAAGGCCCTGTGTCGTTGATAGAACAAAGCATCATTCCAAATCGGACAATTCGCCTTGCTCGTTGATAAACAGCAGTCGAATCGTTGAGGTTCTTCCAGAGATTGCTTTTGGCGATCCTGAAATAGCAACAATCGTGTCGTGGGGCCGAATCTTCTTCATGTCATACAACTGTTTGACTGCTTCAGCAACGGTCGAACGAGCACGCGATTGTTCCTGAACAATGAGTGACTCGACTCCTGGAAGAATCGTTGTACGCCGAGCAGCACGAATGCGATTTGTCATTGCGTAAATGGGGATTCGAGGTCGGTGAGCCGCCATTAATCGAGCCGCGTTACCATGTTCTGTTCCAACGATGAGATGCTTTGCATCGGTTTCACGTGCGATTTCTATCGCAGCACCGGCAATCACACGAGTTGAGACAAAGGCGGCCAGTGCAGGAGGATCGGGCAACCCCTTCGTCGATTGTTCAACAGTTTCAGCGATACGCGCCATCGTTTCAACGGCTTTAACAGGATGCTGACCACTCGCTGTTTCACCGGATAACATCACTGCGCTAACGTGCTGGCGGATAGCCGTTGCAACATCTGTAACTTCTGCTCGCGTTGGCCGGGCATGATTGACCATGCTTTCCAGCATCTGCGTTGCAACAACAACAGGCGTACCTCGTTCGAGGCATGCAGAAACGATTCGCTCTTGTGCAGCAGGTACTTCTTCGAGTGGGATTTCAACCCCTAAATCTCCGCGAGCAACCATGACCACATCAGCAGATTCGACAATAGCAGTGAGATCATCAAGAGCAGCAGGATGTTCAATCTTCGCTACAATCCATGTGTGGACGCCTGCGGCATCAATCCGCTCACGGGCGGGAATCAAATCTGCAGCACTCCGAACGTAAGAAACGGCGACAAAATCGACGTTCTGCGAAAGCGCATGGTCGAGGCAATCCAAGTCGTGTGGGCCTACTGCAGGGAGCTTCACCAACGTTCGTGGAACATTGATTCCTTTCCGTTCGGTCAGAATGCCACCGTCCTCAACCCGACATCGAACGATTTCACCCTCAAAATCCGGTGCAGTCAGGACCTCAAGACGAATCAGTCCATCCGAAAGCAAGACGGGGTCCCCTTTCTGCAAATCTTTTGACAATCCATCCCATTCGACAGGTAGAGTTTTCACCATTTCGCCGAGAATGGTTGTGCTCTGTGGAGGCAAACCTTCTGCATAGCCACAATGGAGGTCAACGAGTTCACCCCGCAACAATTCGACTTCACCTTCGAAGCGCCCCAAGCGGAGTTTTGGGCCAGGCAAATCTGCGAGCAGTCCGATGTACGTGCCGGTGTTCGCTTCTGCTTCTCGGATGTTCTGAATCGTTCGTTCCTTGCCTTTGAAATCGCCATGAGAGTAGTTGAGTCGCGCAATGTTCATGCCTGCGTTCATCATTTCTGCGAGCGTTTCAATGTGATCGCTGGCTGGACCGATTGTGGCAATAATTCGAGAGCGCATGTGTTCCCCTCTGAATAAACTCAATCTGGCATGCTCAATAGTTCTTCTATTGTTAACGGTGCCTTCAATCAACATTCAGAACCCCTCAAAAGACGGGAATAACGAGCGAAGACTCAAACCATTGATGCGTTCAAGACAAACTTAGGGGAACGGAATGGACGACAAGAGAGACCAACTTCTTCGAAAGGAAGCCCTCGATTACCATGAGGAAGCGCCTCAAGGAAAAATCAAGGTTGTACCAACAAAACCACATTCTACAGCACACGAACTTTCTCTCGCATACTCGCCAGGAGTTGCGTACCCTTGTCTTGAAATCGCTGAGCGTCCAGAAGATGCTTATCGATACACATCAAAAGGAAATCTGGTCGCTGTTATTTCCAACGGTACAGCCGTTCTAGGTCTTGGTAACATTGGAGCACTTGCAAGCAAACCAGTCATGGAAGGAAAGGGATTGTTGCTCAAAACGTTTGCAGATATCGATGTGTTTGATATCGAAATCGATGTGACCGATACTGAGGAATTCATTCAGACTGTTGTCAACATTTCTAAGACGTTTGGAGGCATCAACCTCGAAGACATCAAAGCTCCGGAATGCTTTGAAATTGAGCGCAGAATCGCAGAAGCAACGGATATTCCTGTCATGCACGACGATCAGCATGGTACTGCCATCATTTCGGGTGCAGCATTGTTGAATGCTGTTGAACTTCAAGAAAAGAGACTGAATGAAATTTCGGTTGTTGTCGTAGGCGCAGGTGCATCTGCGTTTGCTTGCGCAGAACACTATGTCGCACTTGGCGTCCAGCGATCGAACATCAAGATGGTCGACTCCCAAGGCATCATCACAAAGGGGCGTCTTGACCGAGGCGAACTGAATCAATACAAGGCAAAGTTTGCAGTTGATTGCGATGATGGACAACTTCTCGATGCGATGAACGGAGCAGACGTGCTTCTTGGGTTGTCAAAAGGCGGACTTGTCACGCAAGAGATGGTTGCCGCAATGGCGGATAAACCAATCGTGTTTGCACTTGCAAACCCAACACCAGAAATCATGCCCGAAGAAATTCTTGAGGTGAGGAAGGATGCCATCATTGCAACAGGACGCTCCGATTATCCCAATCAAGTCAACAACGTTCTCGGATTCCCGTACATCTTCCGTGGAGCGCTGGATGTCCGAGCCCGTGATATTACACAGAACATGAAAATGGCAGCGACACGCTCCCTTGCAGAACTAGCTAAAGAACCCGTTCCAGATTACATCTCTGCAGCATACGATGGCGCCACGATGGAGTATGGGCCAGAGTACATCATCCCGAAACCATTTGATCGCCGTGTACTCATCTGGGAGGCTTCTGCCGTTGCTCAGGCTGCTGTCGAAGAAGGAATCGCATCGATGACACCTGAGGAATTCTCACTCCAATCGTATCGAGAGGATCTTGAAGCCCGCCTGGGCATGACCTATTCGATTATGCGCAGCATCATCAATCAAGTTCGTCGTCGAAACAAACGTATTGTGTTCCCAGAAGGTGACAATGAGAAGGTTATTCGCGCAGCAGCCCAGTTGGCTGAACAGAAAATTTGCAAACCAATCTTATTAGGTCCAATCGACCGAATTGCTCGAATGATGGAAGAGATGCATTTTAACTTCGATTATGAGTGCTATGACCCTCGTTTCGATGAGCGCCGTAAAGGTGCTTACACGGATGCATTGTTTAAGCGACGAAAGCGAAAAGGTGTGACAAAGGTCGATGCTGCACGATTGCTCAAGAGTCGACCTTACTTCGCCAGTCAAATGGTCGAAGCAGGAGATGCAGACGGATTCGTTGGTGGCGTGAGTCGAAATTACAGCGATGTTCTTCGCCCAGTATTGGAAACCATTGGTGCCTCAGATGATGCCCATTGTCTCATTGGCTGCTACATGGTCACCATCAAAGGAAAGATTCTCTTCCTTGCTGATGCAACCGTGAATGTATATCCGGACAGCAGAACACTCGCAGAAATTGCTGTTCAAACGGCCAAGGTTGCTCGCCGGTTCGGTGTCGATCCGAAGGTTGCCATGCTTTCGTTTTCCAATTTCGGAAGCACTCGTGCGCAACGGAGTGACCGAATTGAAGAAGCGGTTGAAATGGCTCGCATTCTCGATCCAACACTGGTCATCGATGGGCCGATGCAAGCGGATACTGCGCTCGATTCAAACGTCCAGAAAGAATACCCATTCATGGAATTCACTGGTCCTGCAAATGTTTTGGTCCTACCAAACCTAGCATCAGCAAACATCGTGTACAAGATGCTTGAACAACTCGCTGATGCCGAAATGACAGGGCCAATTCTTGAAGGAATGAAGCACCCAGTTCAACTTGTGGCTCGCCAAGACGGCGTTCGTCATATTGTGAACATGGCAGCTATTTGCGTCGCAGATTCGATGCGGAAAGACTCCTACTGGGAAACGTTGGCCAACAGCCCGTCCGATTCTTGAACACCATCTTCGTATGGTATCGAAGGCCGACGCGGACGCCAAATGGCGCCAGTAACAAACCCAGCAACAAGTCCTCCAAACAAGAGATTGGCCCAACCGTCAAGGGCATATGACCCGAAACCACGCAGAACTGGAATGAGGAACGAAGGAATGATTCCAAGCAACGTTGTCCAGATGATTTCAGTACGGAGGTTGCCAAGGACATCAGCACTCATCGGAACACGACGCGCAGGTTCGACTCGAGGCGGAGAGAGTACGAATCGTACCACGGTGTTTGGAAGCGGGCGGTCTACTGGAATGTTCGATGTTGCATGCGTCCCTGTTTTTCGAGGATGCATCTCCACTGCAAGTCGGTGATGTTGGAGCGGGCCATCGGTTTCAACGGGACGTGGTCGTCCGTCCATCATCCCTCCACGGTGGCTCGTTGCAGCAGCATCGCTGAGAATCTCAACAACGCCGGGTTCAAGTCCAATGTTGGAAAAGGCATGGTTCCATTCAGGAAACGATGGTAATCGTGCTTCCAATTGTTGTTCTCCTTCGATCGAATCGAAGGTTGACTGAACCTTTGCTTGCAGAGATTCAATTTCATTGATGGTGAGGCCAGTCATAGGTTCGTCAGCACCTTCCGGTGTCTCCGACTCTCCTAACAATTGGGCAACTTGTCCACGCGTCAATGGATGCTCAAGGATGAAGAAGGAGGGTAATCGGACCTCATACCGAGGCCGTTGACTTGCGTAAATCCAGCCTCCACGATCGCTTCCAAGCCATGAACTACCCGAAGCAATGGGGATGAATTCCAAACCATTGAGATTGATGTTTTCCACAAAATCACTTCAGTTGCTGTTCCATCAATCTGTACCACTTCATGCCCATCTCATGTTCTTCGAGAAGTTTGAACTGCTTGAATGGAGAAATTGATCGCATGTAACCGAAGGCAGCAAAATCGACGAGATTAGGGTTTTCTCCTCCGAAGTAGGATTGTCCATCGAAGGAAGCGGTGTACTCCGTTAGCAAATCGTGCCAGAGTTTCTTCGGGGTTCTTCCATCTTTCTTTACTCGCTTTCGAGCAATGATGCCCCACATGATAGGGAAACCTGCCCATGCGTACAGCCTTCTAGAAATAAATCCAAACTTTTCCAATTCTGACACACGTCGAGTTGTGCTCAGAGCAGCCCCAAGCGATCCGTAGAGGATGGGTATCGTGGCTCGTTTCCAGGCTTCATCGACATGGGCGAGCATTGTATCGTATCGTTCGCTACCCTGTTCGCTTGAAAGCGTCGATTTGTTGTATTTCTCATCAATGTAATTCATGATCGGGGTCGAATCAACGACAACTTCTCCATCATCGTCGGTGAAGACAGGAACCTTATTCCATCCATTCGTAAACGAGAGTTCCTTCTTAGTACGCATTGCGTTCACTTGGATTTCTTCCACATCGAGTCCAAGATGTTCGATGAGTCCACGAACTTTCCACGAGAACGGACACGTTTGCAACACGTGCAACGTCGCTTGGCTCATGGTCGACTCCACCTGAACGTCCTTCTTCAATCCTCGTTAACGTCTTGGTCGGGACGCCAACCAGGTTTCCAAAACTCTTCGTTATCCAACCA
>JAYYFM010000013.1:0-12926 GCA_036158745.1 Thermoplasmatota archaeon | reverse complement strand
CCACGAAGCGTATTCGATACGCCAAGGTTTGGAATTGGTTCTCGTACACTCGTCGAGATGATCTGAATGATTCGACCGTAATTCGCCATAATCATGCCTGGTGTAAGCAATTTCACTAGTGTGTGAGCTGCGTGAAGGTGCCGATTAAATGGTTGGGCCAATTCCTCAACAGTTGCGTTCAACAAAGGACCTCCTGGAGGCCCTCCTGCATTGTTGACAAGAATATGAATCGGGCCATCGTCAAGAATTGGTTGAACGCACGCAGCAATACCTTCTGTATCCTCTAAATCCATGACCAGTGTTTGATGATGACCGCTCCCAAGTTCAGTAAGTTCATTGAGTAAGGAATTGAGTTGTTCCTCATTCCGTGATGCGAGAATGACGTTCGCTCCTGCCTTCGCCATGATTCGAGCGGTTGCTGCTCCAATTCCACGACTTGCCCCACAAATAAGGGCAGTTTTTCCTTCGAGAGCGTTGTTTTGTAGAACGGCTTGGTCTCCTAAGAGGTCCATGATTGGCCCTGCAGGTGTCCTATCTTAGTGGTTCGCTCTCAGAGCCAATCCAAAATTGCATCTTGCTGAACAAGCCAGTCATCGCTCGCAGCATCGATAATGCTGTAATGGTCACCAGGTAGCCAAACCTTCTGCACATCGCATCCTTTGGCTTTCATAGCACGTGCGTAGGTCTCGCTTTGTTCGATGGGTACATCGACATCCCGTTCTCCGTGAATCAGGAGGACAGGTGACTTTGGAGGCAGGTCGATTGGATTGAGATTCTTCCATAAGGATTCGTTTTCATAGGGTGTGCAACCCATCCACTTGCGAATTGCATCTCCCTCATCACTGAGTTGCGCATCATCGGCTCCGAACAGATCAGTTATTGGCGATTGAGCGATGGCAAGCCACGGCTTTCGCTCTGCTTTGCTTGCCATCAAAAGAGCGAGATGACCGCCTGCGGAGTGCCCCATAACCATGCTTCGCGTAATGTCAATGCCTGGAAGGAGTGCAAGTTGCCCCCATGCCCGAAGAACATCCGATAGCGTGTCCATCCAAACACCTTCATCACCATCTTCCCATCGTCGGAATTCGATGTTCCAACTTGCTACACCTGCATCGCTCAACGCATTCGCAATCGGTTGCATCAATTCGTACGTGTACTGTTTCTTCCAAAATCCACCGTGAATCAACATAACGCACGGAACGCCGTGGTCGTTCTGGAAGGGGGAGGGCTCATCGGGCATATGCAGATCCGCAAACTGCCACGCTTCGGCACCCCACTGCATCCGATCGACAGGCATAGTGGCCAACTCATGGCGTAACACGGTGTCGGTCTCGTGGGAACAAGACGGTCTCACGTACGTTTCGAGATCCGGTAAGGACCATTAAGAGTCGAGCAACACCAAGGCCCCAGCCAGCGTGAGGTGGTGCTCCAAATCGGAATCCATCGGTGTAGAATGCGAAGTCTTCTGGATTGAGTCCTTTGCCGCGGAGATTTTCTTCGAGGACATCGACGTTGTGCTCTCGCTGTCCCCCGCTGGTCATTTCATCACGACCGTAATTGAGGTCAAATCCGCGACTGAGTTGCTCTCCTGTGACGCCGTTTTCACCCTTCACATGGTGAATGTAGAATGGTTTCATTTCCATTGGCCATCGAGGTAAGAAGTGGAAGCCAGGATACTTGGCAGCAATGATGTCACAGTGAGATGAATCAATGTCATCTCCCCATTGAATCTCTTCTCCTGCATCTTGAATCATTTGAATTGCATCACAGTAATCGATACGTGGGAAAGGCAGGCTTGGGACCTCGACTGCGATGGGTTCCAATTCCTGAGATTCACGGTATGCATTGATGATATCAATCTGCTCTTGGTCGTTTTCTGCAACACACTTCCAGATGTGATGAATCATGCGTTCTTGAACGCCCATGACGTCCTCATCGGTCATCCAAGCTGCTTCGATATCAAATGAAATGAATTCGTTCAAATGACGATATGTGTCGTGATTTTCTGCTCGGAAGGCAGGACCGATCTCAAACACACGCTCCATACCACCAAGAACAGCGAGTTGCTTGTACAACTGCGGGCTCTGAGAAAGGAAGGCAGGTGTGTCGAAGTACATCATTGGGAACAGGTTTGTTCCTCCTTCTGAAGCAGATGCAATGATTTTCGGCGTGTTGATTTCTTTGAAACCTTCCGTGATCAAATGTTCACGTCCGTATTGTAGGACGCGTGCTCGAAGTGTGAACATGGCGTTGACGTGTGCACGACGGAGGTCAAGGAATCGATTGTCCAGTCGTGTGTCAAGTCCAATCGAGACCGTGTCGGTAATGCCCAATGGAAGTGGAACATTGGCACGTGTGAGGACATTGACATCGGTAGCAACAACCTCGTACGCAGGCGGAGGTGGCGTCTCGCCTTCCTTGACCTTCGGTGGTCGCTTCTGAGCAACGGTGCCTGTGAATTGTAGTGTTGATTCTCGTGTCATTCTCTGAACCAGATCGAGTTGTTCCTCTCCAATGGTGTCGCCCTTGAGAAAGACCTGGAGCTTTCCGGTGCCGTCGCGCAGGTCGACGAAGCAGATTGCGCCTTTACCACGATTGGCCTCCATGAATCCACAAACAGTGACCTCTGTTCCGACAAGGTCAGCACCCTTGTCTTGGATTTCGCCTAGTGTATGTGTTCGGTATGCCGTTGGATGCCAGTCAGCCATGTCAATTCCTGCGTGATGTTCCTAAAATAGCAATCGCCAAAACCCATACCTAACCAAAACCAAACCTTTGATAATGAGAATCCAAGGGAGCAAAGCATGACCCAACGGGTGTTCAGTTCCGAATCGGTAACATGTGGACATCCCGACAAGGTTTGCGATGCTGTTTCTGATGCAATCGTTGATGCCTGCCTTGCAGTTGATCCAAATGCTCGTGTTGCTGTCGAAACCTGCATCAAAGGTATGCGGGATAAGAGCGTCATCATACTTGCAGGGGAAGTATCACTTGTAGGAGAAACACCTGATTATGTTGCCATCGCACGGCAAGCCGCAGCTGAAATTGGTTACACCTCGCACGACATTGGTATGGACGCAACGACGCCCGCTCTCTGCGATGTATTGGTCTATGTCACGACCCAATCAGCCTACATCAACCAAGGTGTTGACCGAGACAACGTTGAGTCACAAGGTGCTGGTGATCAGGGACTGATGTTCGGTTTTGCTTGCGATGAGACCGAAGCCTACGATGAACTCAAAGGACGATTTTTCCCATTACCAGCAGCACTTTCACAACGCCTTTCCCGTCGTTTGCGAGTCGTTCGAGAAGAGAACATTCTTCCTTGGGCCCGACCAGACGGGAAGGCACAAGTCACTGTTGCTTACGACGAAGACGGTTCTGTTCTCGGTGTTGACACGGTTGTTGTTGCGATTCAACACGATAAGCACCTCAAGGACCAATTTGGAGGGTCGATTGACGCTGAACTTGAACACGTGCGTCAGTCAATCATTGAGCATGTTGTTGAAGTGACGATTCCTCAGGAATTGCTCTTGCCAAATTACAAGTTGATCGTCAACGGTACAGGGCGCTTTGCAGACCCAGGTGGTCCGTACGCTGATGCTGGTTTGACCGGTCGAAAAATCATCGTCGATACCTACGGAGGAATGGGCCGACATGGAGGAGGTGCTTTCAGTGGCAAAGATCCATCGAAGGTTGATCGTAGTGCTGCATATGCGGCTCGTTGGGCTGCAAAACATGTCGTTGCGGCAGGTCTTGCAACCAAATTTGAGATTCAACTCGCCTACGTTATCGGCGTGGCTGAACCTGTGAGTTTAATGGTCGATTCGTTCGGAACGGGTGTTCTTTCCGACGAGGTCTTGGCAGAGCGTGTCAAAGCGACCTTTGATTTCCGACCCGCTGCTATCGCTCAAGACCTTGATTTGTTGCGTCCAATCTACAAGGAAACATCATCTGGTGGACACTTTGGAAGGCCCCCAACAGATGCGGGTCATTTCCCATGGGAACGCATCGATTCTGGCCGTATCGAGAACTTGCTTCAATCGTGAAGTTTTCATCCGCATAGCCGATTCGCTCAAGTGCTGAGAACATCTCGGTGGTATTGGTCCCATGTCGCAACTCTCCATTCGTGCGTTCGTTTTGGTCGGAATGATGCTGCTTGCAAGCGCAACTCCACTTGCAGAATTGAGCAAAGCGGATCCAGAAATTGAACTCGATGTCGACATGCCTCATATGATTTTAACGCCTGGAGAATCCATGAACTTGACGTTGACAATCCACAACAATGGTTCTTCGATTGAAACTTATGATGTTGAAATTGATTCAACGGTTTCACCACCACCTGCCGCTTGGACGGTAACGCCAACTTCCAACACCGTATCGAACGTCCTTCCAACCTACAACTCAACGTTGACCGTTGTCGTTCAACTTGCTGAAACAGCAACTCCGAGTGACAATGGTATGTTCACAATCATTGTTTCTGAAAGCGATGGAACAGCTGCTTCAACCATCGATGTGTACGTTAGCGTCGCCATTGTCTACAATCCTCATTTGGACGCAACTGGTGTCGGCGACCAAGGCTTGTTGGCGATTGATCCCGGACAATCGGTGGATGTCTCTATTTCAGTGAGCAATTTTGGTAGCGTCACAGATTCTTACCTCCTTGGCGTTGGTGAAGAGCCTGACCTCAGTGGATGGTGGGCGAACTATTCCTCAGGAGGTTCGTCCAATACGACTACGACACCACCAGCGTGGTCGGCCTCTGTCAGCGATGTCCTCGCTTTTGGTAACTCCTACACCTCCGATAATGGACTTTCATCCATGCTTGAGGAACTTTTGCGAAGTGCGGACAGTCCAAGCAATACCTCTGATTTCACGAGTGGTGGATGGAACATTTCCGACCACTGGGATGATGTGAACACTTCTGGTAGCCCCCAAAATCTCTCACTCGCATCCGGTGTATGGGACACCGTTATCGTTCAAGATCAGTCACAAATACCCGGATTCTTGCGAACCAATTCAGATTGGCTTGCAAGCAAAAACGGCAGCATTAACCTAGCAGATCGCATCGATTCAGAAGGTGCTGCAATGATGCTCATGTTGACTTGGGGGCGTCGAAACGGGGATGTTCAACATCCGATTCTTTACTCGAATTTCACAGAGATGCAAGACCGACTTGAACAAGGATACATCGATTATCGAGACAACATTTCACTGGAAACTTCAGCTGAGATTTACATTGCTCCTGTTGGTCTCGCATTCAAGCATATCCATGATTCCATCGTTGCTTCGGGTGGCAATCCACTGTCGCCAACATCGACCTTTTATGGCCTCTATTCAACAGACGGAAATCACCCTTCGACATCCGGCTCGTATCTGGCAGCATGTGTCTTGTTTGCAGCCCTTACCGGGGATTCTCCCGTCGGTTTGACGGACAACACGACCATGGATGCAACCCTGCGCCTGACCCTCCAGCAAGCGGCTGCAGAGGTTGTTCTCAACGGATCTTCTGAATACACCTATCCTTGGGAGTCCTCAGGTGCGATTCAAGCGATGAGTCAGCATTCTTCCTTCCCTGCTGGTTGGGAAGTCCGATGGTTGGACGACCAGATTGAGAATCTCTCTGCAAACGGCCAAGAGACCGCCACACTCCGCATCACCATTCCCTCCGACGCCAGTCCAGGCGCAACCGGCGTTCGCTTGTATGCAGGTTCATTGTTTGGAAACCTGACGACATCGACGCTTATGGTCGTCGATGTCCAACCCAACTACGATTTGCAAGTCGATTTCTTGAATGCAGATGATGCGTTCTTGCCGGGTGAGCAGACCAGCTCCTCTGTTCGATTGACGAATACGGGTACAACCGACGCATCATACGAGTACACCTTGACCGTACTTTCTGGTCCATGTACTGCATCTCTTCTCACCTACGCTTCTTCGCTCGTTGTCGATGCAAGCGACGATCTTGCCTTCAGTGCTGATATCGGAAGTACTGCCAGCGTCGGTGATGTCTGTTCACTTCGACTGACCTCAACACTCGCCTCGGATGCATCTGTATCGTTTGTTCGTGATTTCTCGTTTGAGGTCGACCGTGACATCAATTTCACGCTTCAAGGTCCGAATGGAGCCGTTGTTATGGACCCTGAAACGGAAACCATGCTGGAGGTTCGAGTCTTCAACACTGGAAGCGAAACAGAAACCTTCTCGTTGCAAATCAACAGCAATGCGAATTCTCCAGTATCACTCATGCTCGACAGCGCTTCAAGCGTCTCTGTCGCAGCTGATGCATCGGCTGTTTGGACCTTGAAGGCAATCGCTTCAGAAGGGTCCCTTGGCCTCGTCGAACGCGTCGTGACGGTGACGCATGACTCGATAATTAGCCAAAATCTGAATCTCGAGTTCGACGTTCAGGAACAAGCTAGTTTGAGCCTTCGAGGTCCTCTCGATGGTCGAATTGTCGTTCAATCAGGAAATGAAGCATCCGTCATGCTCACAATCGAGAACGATGGTACCTCAAACATCACACTCGACACGTTCACCATTGCCGGACTTTCTGGAGGTGTCAACGCTGTTCTACCTGATGTCGATGGTTACATGCTTGAAGCAGGAGCGACGTACAATGTTTCGTTCAACGTTTCAGCATCTGCTGCGACAAGCGCACGAACCGATGCGCTCTCGCTTCAACTGCTTTCAGATTCGACCAGTGCACTCCTCTCGATTGAGTTGCAGGTTGTTGATCGTTCGCTTGCGCAACTGAGTCCGAACACCAATCAGATCATCGCAGGGCCTTCTGTTGCCTCCAATATCACCATTGAAGTGACCAACATCGGAACACTTCAGGACACGTTCCTCTTATCGATTGGTGCAGGTGAAACATCGAATTATTTTGAGCTCCTGCTGTCAAAGACGTCGGTCAATCTCGGCATTGGTCAATCTGAAACGGTTGTACTCAGTGTGCGTGAAACATCAACCGGAGCGAGTTCAAGTGGTTTACCAATCAACATTGTCGCCACTTCAACACTCGATCCTGCTTCAACCGACGTCGCACTAATCACACTTCTTCCAATGACAGCAGGCTCTGATTTGTTCGTCTACGAAAACGATGCAACCTCAGAAGCAGGAGGTACCATCGATGGGACGCTTAAAGTCACCAATACGGGCAACAGTGTTGATGTATTCACGCTCTCTTCCGTGGGTTTGGATTGTGACATCGAATCGTCTGTTCTTTTGCAACCAGGTGCTTCTTCATCTGAACTTCCATGGAACTGCGCTATCCCTTCGAATGCGTTAGCTGGGACCAATGCCTTCAGTTTCAGGTCCGTTTCAAGTGCTCGTTCCGATGCGATTCAGAACGAAGTCGTTGTCTACACCGTTGATGCAACATGGGATTCATCCTCTGTCGCAGCCATCAACATAGGCGATGAAGACTTGACAATTCCGTACCTTGGAGGCTCGTCGACGACCGTGACCATCTCCAATCTCGCAAACATTGCTGTTTCTGGTAAGCTAACGATGATTGGAGTTGGAGACGGCGTTCTTGATATTCGATGGAACAATTCTTTGGGTGAAGTTACGGATTCATTCACCCTTGAACCGGGTGCATCAGAAATATTCGTTGTCCGGTTTAACGCACTAACCACGGAATCCACGGATGTTGAACTTCGAGTTCGTGCACTGATTCAAATTGATGGAAGCAGCGTTGATACTGAGTCTTCTTCGATTGAAATCGATGTTCGAGGTGAGGCAAAACCACCACAGGGTATCGAACTTTTGGGAATTGAAATCGGAAAGCAAACAACGTTGCAGTTGATTGCTGCAGGATACGTTCTGTTTGCGCTCGCATTGTTGGTTCTCCGATTCAGATCGCCGCGTACTCCTGTGACTGAATCTGAGGAGGAGGAAGAGGAAGAGGAGGAGAAATCCAAGCAATATCCTCTCGGTCCAAACGAATGTCGAATGGATACAAACCGACGCATATCCTGTCCTTCCTGTGAGGCACGTCTTGCCGTTCCTGGTGGAAACGAACCTCCGTTCCGATTCACCTGCCCGACATGCGATTCGAGCATCCGTGTGGTGGAATACGGTTCGGCTCCAAAATTCTAATCACGCTTTTCGTTGAGCGATGAGAAGGAACGCTGTGTGGCCGAAGGGACCGTTGACTGGCCGTACGCCACCTTTGCTTGCCTTGCCCCATTCTCGCTCAATGACTTCGCCTGCCCATTCAACTTCAAGACCGGCTTTCTCGCATGCAATCCACGCATGTTCGAGCTGACTTGAGACAGGACAATAACACGACAGTCTGCCTCCAACGCTCAGCAAAGGTGCTACTGCTTCAATGGCGATGGAATGGTCTGGTAGGTCGAGAAGAATTGCATCAAGGTGCTTCGAGAGCGTTTGAATCTCATTAACACAGGATTCGATTCTTCCATGAACGTGCGAATGCTCTGGAAATTCGGGTATGACATTGGCAAGCGTCTTCAAATTCTCAAGCCCTACTTCGGAGTGTTCTTCTCTTGGCTCGACGGTAATGAGATGACCAGATTTGCCTAGAACTCGTGCGAGGTGCATCGATTGACCACCTGAGCCCAATCCAGCCTCGAGGATCACATCACCTGGACCAATGCCCAATCTGGCAATGAGGACTCCGGCGTCTTTCGATCCGATGGTTTGTGCTCTTCGCTTCATGCCAGCGATCAACTCGGGGAGACGTGGGGGCAGATGTGTGAAGATTTTCGAACCAATTTGCACCTCCTGCCCAAATGCAACGTTCTCAACGGTTGATATTGGATTGAAGACACCAATGCCCTTGATTTTCACTGTTTCATCGATGAGTTCAACGATGTGCACGCGTCCATTTTCTTCGACCAATGCGGCGACGGATGCATCTGCCATGATTGCGGGAATCCGTTTTCATCATCAGTCTTTTGCCAAAATTATGAAATTTTGTGTATAAAAGTATTCAGACGTAAACAGAGTAGCATTATATATCGAATAGTGCTGCGTTTATCATGCAAATTAGCGTCCGAACCATGGCTTTTACAATCGTCTTCCTCTTCGTTGGAAGTTTAATGGCAGGTTTAACCACTGAGTACAACGGTCTTGAACCAGAATTCCTCAATGAAGAACCCCCTGTCCAACAAAGTCACGGCACCCACGCCACGAGTCCCGGCCACGTCGTCTTTGGTCAGTACATCTCCTCAGACAATTGTGGCCACTGTTCCAAGCAAGGCGGTGGCTCGGATGCCCACCACTCGCTGAAGGTCACCTTCCCTGACGAGTACGTCTACGTCACCTACATGTCCGCATCGTATACCAACACTGCCACAGCACGTGCAGGAAATGTAGCGCCATACAATTGGGCTTGGTCAACCGGTGGAGCACCTGATGCCTACTTCGGTGACCGAACTGACAAGAATCAAGGAGGCGCTAACGCTCAGTACACCACCTATGACAGCCTCTTTTCGAGTGGTGGAGGGATGCACAGCACCGTCAACGACTACGGCATGACCGCTTCCATAAGCCAATCAGGTGCCAATTACAACATCGACATCACGTACAAATATACTGGATCGGGAAGCGCTGCAAGCAACATGAAACTCTATGCCGCCCTTGTCGACAAGGACTGTACAGGCTATTCCTATACCTCTGGAATTCCTCACGGTTACAACTGCTGGATGGCTTGGCTGACCGCTGGTGACACCTACAAATCGAAGAGTTCAGGTTCAGGTAGCGCCTTTGCGAGCGTTACGCCCACCGCCACCTCTCAATCTGTCTCATGGACGAGCGTACCTGCAGCCGTCGTTCCTGGTGGTCTCAGCAAGGCAATCGTTGTGGGTGTACTAATGAGCGGTAACACCGTTTCAGTCGGTGGGACCAGCCCTCACGTCTATCACGCCATCGATTCAACAATGGGGCCAAAGATGGATCTTTCAATCCCAAGTTTCACTGCAAGCAGTCCTGCCGGCGCCTCTTACATTCGTGGTGATATCGTCACACTCGATGCAACCGTCGCAAACACAGGCGATCTTGAGTACAACAGTGGCGGTACGGTCGACTTCTATTACGTCCTCAACGGGAACAAGAATTACATCGGTCAGGGAACGCAAATCAGCACGCTCACCACAAGTGGCGCAACCAGCTCCATGGCCGCACAAACCACGTTCGACACAAGCGCTCTTCCTGCGAACGGTTGGAAAACCGTCTTTGGCGTTGAACTTTCCACAAGTGGTGAGAGCGTCACATCGAACAATCAAGCGACAACAGAACTCGATCACGACCGTCCTCCAAAGTCGAAGACGCCACAAGTCATAGGAACCTCTGAGATTAGTCGTGGCCAATACTTCTCTGTCCTCGCCAAGGGTGATGCGGACGACAATGTTGACAGCATTGACACCTTGACCTTTGACGTTGAGATTTCAGAGGCTGGAAAGGGTCTATGGACAGGGGCTGTCGTCACCGGCGGCGACAACATCCTCTATCTTGGTTCGCCGAACGAAGGCCGAGAGTACTCCATTCTTCCAACATTGGACATGCCTGCCGGTCTTTACGACCTACGCTCAAGAGCGGTTGATGCTCGTGGACAGACCTCGGGATGGTCGATAGCGACTGACGTATTCGACCTCATGAACGCACCACCGTCCATTGCGCCAAACCAAGTCAACCCGGTTCCATGCGACATTGCAACCAAGGTCGATTTGACAGGTATCGTCTCCGATCCAGAGACACCACTCTCCGACTTGACCATCACAAGTAGCGATGCTGCTTTCATCGGATGGCACCCTTCGACAACCGAAGTCGAGGTCCGCTTTGCTTGGAGCCCAACGCAAGGATGTCCACTCGGACAACAGGGCATTGAGATTTTTATGGATGATGGTGCCGACTACGGAAACGATGGATTGCCATACGGGACGCTTCTTTTCAACGTCCTTGAGAACGGGCAGCCCCGCTGGCAAGCATTGCCAACACAAATCGTTGATGAGGCTTCAATGGGGACACTCAGCTTGCTTCCATTCCTCTCCGATACGGACGACACCGGGGCCTCTGTTCCTGCCTCATCACTCTCGCTCGAAATCATCTCTATAACAAATAGCAACGTGTTTGATGTTTACCTCGATGCAACCAACATCGTCTTTGAGACACTCGATGACGATGTGAACGGTGAAACAACGGTTACCATCCGTGCAAGCGACGGTGAGCAGTTCTCTGACCAGACGCTGTTGATCAAGGTCAACCCAATCAACGACGCTCCTCGTCTCGACCTGACCGGCCTTGAAATGACCACACAGAAACTCGGCACGCAACGTGTCATCAACCTGATGGCGTTGCTTACAGACGTTGATAACCCATCGAATGAAGCGTTCATCACGGTCTCCTC
This sequence comes from Thermoplasmatota archaeon, assembly GCA_036158745.1. Taxonomy (GTDB): domain Archaea; phylum Thermoplasmatota; class Poseidoniia; order Poseidoniales; family Poseidoniaceae; genus MGIIa-L2. Next base: position 1,552 of record JAYYFM010000013.1, on the reverse strand, counting down.
CGATGAACAAGGCGCGGCAAAGTACAATCCAATCGACGGAACGATGACTTTGAACTTCCAAACATCTGGTCTACACACAGTCACCATGAACACGATTGATCGATACGACAGCAACACCTACACCATCACCGTCGATGTGTTTGACGCTTACCCACTCTACGTCACGAAGGTCGATGATGGAAGCGGTCACTTCTATGTCGAGATGGAGAACACCTACATCGATCAAATCCCAACAGCGAACATCTTCCTAACCGACCTTGCACCAACTTTCACAGTCATTGAGACCACGTGGAACATCTGCAACGATGAAACTGGAACGTGCGATGGTCTTTACGAAGAGAACCTCGACATCACCCGCTCTTTGGTTGGTTGGTCGACAGAATTGAATATTCCTTCGATTTTCATGCCTGATCAAAGCGCACGCCCATCAGGTTCCGTCTACAGGGACTATTACCAACTCTCCATCACCGCTTCCGACACCAACGGAGACGACTACAAGACCATCGCAAATGTCAAGTGGGACATTCTCGAAGAACTCCCTGCACCTGCTGACATGGACGATGAGATGCTCTCTTCTTACATCGACCAACTGAAGGAAGAAATCGCAGAACTCGAAGCTCAGCAGAATGATGATACCATCTTGAATGAACAATACAAGGAAGATATCGCAGCAATTCTTACAGACAAGCGATCTCAATACGATACGGCCTGTGACGACCCACGTGCAGACTGCCCTGTTGAGAACATGCAATCCGGTGACACATCAGAGGCATCGAGCGATACCAACTGGATGCTCATCTTAGGCATCGTTGCCGGCGTGATTTTCGTCGCACTGGCTCTTGGTTTGATGATGTCTCGTCGAGGCGGCGATAACAATCTCTACGAGTCCGAAGCAGCATGGACACAGAACACTTTGCCGATCCATGACACGGTTGCCAACTCCATGTATGGCGGTGCTGCTCCAATCTTCCAACAGCCACTTCCACAACCTGCGGTCCAACCGATGCCTCAACCAGTCGTCCAGCCAGTCGCTCAACCGGTTGTACAACCCGTTGTCGCAGGACCTCCGTTGCCACCAGGCGGCCTTCCAGCCGGTTGGACCATGGAACAATGGCAATATTACGGCCAGCAATATCTCGACCGATTGCAGTACTGAGGCAATCCATCCACCTCTATGGCTTATGCTAAAGTCCTAAAGGGGAGGAGAGCGAGGAAACATCATGTCAGAGGCCGACCCCGTAGAGGATGTCATCAGCGATGATGACTCTGAAATGGTTACTGTTTGGGCACCTGAGCCATCAAACGATGCTGACGACTTGCTTTCCTCGAGCATCGATCAGTGGATTGATGATGTTAAGTTTGAGACAACGGAAGATGTTCCAATTCCAGACCGACTTGTCGATCAGGTTATTGGCCAAGAAGCGGGTTCTGTCGTAATCCGCAAAGCAGCAGAACAACGTCGTCACATGCTGATGATTGGAGATCCTGGTACAGGGAAGTCGATGCTCGCTCGCTCCATGACCGACCTGTTGCCCCAAGATGCTCTTGAGGA
>JAYYFM010000012.1:0-13067 GCA_036158745.1 Thermoplasmatota archaeon | reverse complement strand
GGTTGCATTTCGAGCCATGAGCAAGAGGGCAAGAATGATCGAAACACCGAGCAATGCACCAATGGATCCGAGAATTGGGTTCACATCTCCAAACACAGCCTCGCTGAAGGAAGGGTCGCTCTTCGGCCGAACATCGACCGAGGGTCCGTTGCCTTTGACACCATTTTCGAGCTGGACTTCAAGCCATTGGAGGCCCACCTGTTCAGGAGCCCAATCGATGAGAATGGTACCCAGACCGCCTTCTGCAACCTCGAGTTCGGTTTGACGGAGTACTTCTGAGGTACCATCAGCACGGACTACAGAAATCGTAGCATCTGTTGTTCCGTCCAATGTTCCGACGTTCTTGACAAAGATTTGCACTGCGGTCGAATCGCCTTGTTGGAGGTTCAAGCGCGAGTATTCCATGGCCGGAGTCTCAAGTTCAAACTTCGGCTGTCGCCATTCCATAAGCCATGACGTAACCGCATTTCCTGCGGATGAACCTGCTTCTCCAAGAACAAGATTGCCAGCAAGATCTCGTCCTTCAACGAGAACGTAGACCGTGAAACGATCGACCAACATATCGTCCGTGATGACGCTCAAATCCATCGTACCTGTACCGATGAGACTCAATCCGCTAATTTCTGTCCCTTGCAGGAGGAAAGGACTGTCACCCTCTCGAATGAATTCACCCGTTTCGGTATTTTCGACCCACCACGCCAATCGCAACGATTCGAAGTCAATCCCACCTTCTTCAGAAAGTACAATCGTGACTTCATGCTCATCGGCAGAAAGAATTGATCCAGGACGGGGTGTTTGCACCTCGACCGGTTGAGGACCAAGTCCATCGACAACCATCCACTTCACCGAGGATTCCTTTTCGGTCGCATCGACGCCTTGAGGTGGCAAGCAACCAACCGACCATGTAAGTGGTATCGTTCCGGAGGCTTGTGGTGAGCGAAGTTCAACGTTCCAAATTCCATTGTAGGTATCTGCCGAGTAGGTTTGACCAGCAAACATGACCTCAACGCTGCAATTGAAATCGGGTGTTTCTTCTGTTGCAGCAAACACCAATCCACCAGTCAGTTCGAACGGCGAGTTCGGTGGCAATCGGGCGCCATCATCGAGAACGGTCCCTTGGGTCAAAACCAACGAAACAGATTCTTGAGGGATGGTCAATGCAGGTGAAAACCGCCATCGAAGTGCAGGGAAGGTTTGGATGACTTCCTGTCCTGCACGATCGATGATCTTCACACTCGGCTCACGGAAGGTATCGCCGAGGTCTGGTGTAGTCCACGCTAATTCGAGTTCAACAACCAAGCGTGTATCTTTCTCGTAGGGTCCAGCCGTGGTACCATCGGTTGCGAGCATAGCACAGTCGTTGACGATAAGATGGATGCTGTTCGATGTACATGAATCGGTTCTGAAATCCCATGTAAACGACAGAGGTGAGGTAAGGATGTTCGAAGCGAGCTGGATTTCAACCGTTGTCAAATCCGAGGCACCGTTGGGTTCGCTCATATCAACACGCAATGTGTACGCCTGCTCAGGGTGCAACCACGGTTGTGCACCGCCTGTCCATGACATGGCGTTTGCGGTCAGTGTTGGCGGTCCGTCCGGTCCAATTTGATACATGAACAGGTGCTCGCCTTCTTCCCCAGTCCCTGCATCTTCGAGAGTTTGTCCAGATTCGTCCTGACCGACCAAATAGCCTGCAACCTTCTGGCCTTGCGAACCCATGGAATCATCGAACAAGAGCGTGTAAATTCCTGTTGAGAGGGTCAAGTCTGTTGGGATAATGAGCGATCGTTGTTTGTATTCATCTGGACTTGGCCAACCGTTCAAATCGACGTCATCCACCCATTCTCTCCACAGCATAACCTGGACATCGGATGGCAACAACACAGGATCGAGAATCTGGAATTGAACGGTTTGACTGGTCGATGCGAGTCGGTGATCGTACCATGCAACCGTTGAATCGATGACGGCCGGGGCAGTTGGGTCGATTTTGAAGGTTCGAGTGTATTCAGAATCACCAACAACACCACCACCGTTCAGTGGAATCACACGAACGGTCCACGTCAAATCTCCGAATGAAAATGGGGCCACATCGGAAACATTCCACATGTCGACATCGAGACTGGTGGTGTTGGCGACCATCGTATTTCCTTGCCACAACTGAACCTCAGCATCACCGTCTGCAAAGGCGTCGATGCTCTCAACGCCTTCGTAACCGACGTCAATCGTGAAATTCAAGCCCATACCAGCTGCAAGGTACTCGGTGGACGAATCAATAATGCCATGATCGTCCATGATATCCACCGATTTAATGACCAAATCATTCTCAAACGCTTGCCCTCCTCCGAGCCCATTCCACATGTATTGACCCGGTCGTGAAATAACGCTGTTATCGAGAACAAGGCGCATCGAAGCAGTAAGCCATTCTTCATCGTCCCATCCTTGCTCAACGCGGAATTTCACGGTTATTTCACGCATCGTTGCCGATGTTTCTGAAATGCTGAACGCTTCGGTTGGATGCAGTTCGATGAGGTCGCTGTCTGCTTGTCCTAGAGCGGTTCCTCCTCCAGTTGGCAGCAACCACGTAGCATGGTTGTTTTCTCCTTGGACATCAAGTCGAATCAATGCGATGGTACGTGCGGTATCAACGCTAAACCGCGTCGTAAATGAAAGCCAACGCTGGGAAGGTGTCAATGGAGACGTAGCATTTTCCACGGTGACCTGCCCTGCTGCGACGTCGTCACTGAACTCCATCTCCGTGACTTCAACGGTCATTTTTCCATTCGACAAACCAGTGAATGGGAACGTGATCGATGGCGATGAGCCAGGCGTGCGATAAGCAGCATTCGCAGCCATCACGAGAGGGGATTGCGCATTCGCAGAAATGGAAACCATGGTCGCATAAGGTGCTGCGAGATTGGAAAAGGTGGCAACACCGTTTCCATATGCCTCAATATCAACAAGAGCAAAGCCTTGACCCAAGTTGTTCAACAATGCACTTTGGCTGCTCAACGTTGATTGCATGAGTGCATATTCTGAGGCATTGAGTTCGAGGCGGTAAACGGTTGCATTGTCCAATGTTCGTGAGAGGATGGTCGACCCAGCAATGCGCAATGACACACCTGTCATGTTTCCATTTTCACTGGTTACTGAAACTGCGAAATGCTCAAGATTCGAGGCAGGAATCCAAGTGGAAGCCTCTGCGAGGCCTGTGAATCCGAAGGATGCACGATGGGTCTTTTCACCAGTTGAAAAGTGATCTTGGAAGCCCCATGAGCCAATTCGAACATCTGGGTCTCCCCATTCAAGCAAACCGTCTCCGTTCAAATCCAACGAAGGTGAATGCACACGGCCGCCCGTTGACATAGTGACCTGAATCTCATCAAGGAGAGCAGGTTGTGTTGAATTGTGCATGAACATGAGTTGGAAGGCATGTTCGTTGGCGTCAAGCTGTCCAGAGTAAGGGAGCGTGATGGCGACCCATGCATCTGCTTCATCGTGACGGACGTAAGCATCGTATTCTTGCATTGTCGCCGCAATTTGGTATCCTGCAAGTGGAGAATTGCTCGTGAACCAAGGTGAATGGACCGTTCCATTGGCAATCGATGTGATGGAGCCGGCGAGGTAGGTACTGTTGTTCATCGTCCAGCCACGGTTCATTGGGTCCGTGGAAAATGTGTCTTTGAGCAGACCACCTGCTGTGATGGATTCAACCGATGGCATGGAACTTGAATCCAACCCCTCGAAGATCATGCGTAGGCGCAGTGAGCCGTAGGTCTCCCAATCAACCGCATCGAGATGAACATGGGTACCTTCGATGTTTTCGAATCCTGAGAGGTTGTCTCCAGTCATTGCATCGATGAGCGTCCATGTGAGACTCGAACCGATTGGTAAGTTTGCATTGATGTGCATGGGAGCATAAGGCCCCATGGCGAGAGAGAAGCTGTTGGACGAATTGTATCCAAACGATGGACTTGTCCATGATGTCAACGGAGGTATGACCACTTTGACGTCATCAACAAACCAATAATCACAGCAGGTCCCACTACCAGATGTTTGCTGGATGCGGAATTGCGATGTGGAATGGAGCGCCGCTGCAGGCAGGATTGTCGAATATTGGAAATTGCTGGTTTGGGAACCACCACCTTGGAAGGTGTGGAATGTAGTCCACTGACCGCCCGCTGTCTTGTATTTGAACTGAAGATTTTCACCGGAATCAGGCGTCTCTCCACAACCTGAACGACCCTCGTGCACCCATGCATGGAATGGTATGTTGGTACGTCCTGCGAGGTTGGTTGTTGGCGAAGTTGCATGGGTCGAACCCGCATAGGTTCGAATCGATCCTCCACTCGAGCCATTGTATCCACACGATGGTGTCGTCACGCGACCGCTGTAGGAGTTGGAAAAGGTCCAACCTTGTGCTCCATTGTTGAAATCATATCCTGGAGCTGAGCCATCGCCTGTCAAGATGCCCGATTGCGAGAAGGTGTTGTTCTTCACGGCGTCCACGTGATTCCAAGCCGCATCACCTTCCCAGAGTAACGTCTGAGAATTCTCCATCGTCTCGGATTGAATGCTCATGTCAAGCGATGTGATAGCCCCTGAGCTGGTCGGAACATCAAGTTCAAACGATGTTAAACTGGCTTGGTTCGGACGTATATCGACGGTCACGGGCGTGTTCTCGCCAACCAAAACGACAGTCTGCTCGTCATCCAAGTGAACGACCGGAGCGGGTGGAGCAACGGTGGTGTATGGACCCATGACGAACAAGAAGAGTACGAGCAAAGCAACTCCACGTCCCTTCGGAGAGGCGGCCATGCCTTTGCCTGATTTTCAAAGGACTTGAATGTGTCAGTCCTAACGACTGCTCCGATTGAAGGGAGAGATTGAAAACAAGGGGCCAATTCGCAAACCATGGTTCGACCAAACCCGGCAGGTGAACTCGATGCCGTTGCCCTCGAAACGGCGCTCCTTGAAACTTGGAAGAACGAGCAAACGTTCCAGCAGTCCATCGATTCAAACCGAAAAGGCGCACCCTTCATCTTCCTCGAAGGTCCGCCAACGGCCAATGGGAAGCCAGGTATTCATCACGTCGTGGCTCGAGCATACAAGGATCTCGTTTGCCGTTGGAAGACCATGGAAGGTTTTCTTGTCGAGCGAAAAGGTGGCTGGGATACGCACGGGCTTCCTGTCGAAATTGAGGTTCAGAAACGACTCGATTTGATGAGCAACGAAGCCATCGAAGAATTCGGAATGCAAGCCTTCAACGATGCTTGCCGTGAAAGTGTCTGGACCTACGAAAGCGCTTGGAGAGAGATGACCGAACGCATGGCATACTGGGTCGATCTCGACAACCCATACGTCACACTGCACAACGATTACGTCGAGTCGTGTTGGTGGGCACTCAAACAAATGTTCGACAAGGATCTGCTCTACCGAGGTCACAAAGTCCTACCATATTGTCCACAAACTGGTACATCCTATTCGAGTCACGAAGTTGCCTTGGGCTACAAAGAAGTCGAGGAGCCATCGGTCTACGTGAAATTCAAATTGGTTGATGATTCAGCGTCAATCCTCGCTTGGACCACAACGCCTTGGACCCTTCCTGGAAACGTTGGTCTTGCTGTTGGACCGGATGTGACCTATGCTCGCTGTCGTGTTCGCGAAGAACCCGAAGGTTGGCAAGGGCGAGGTGGTGCAATGGTTGGTGAGGAATTGATTCTCGCCAAGGATTTGATGGGTGAAGTACTCCGTCATCATGTCGACATCATCGAAGAGATACCAGGATCATCGCTGGTTGGCAAATCCTACGAGCCTTTGTTCCCAGATGCTGTTCCACGTGGCGATTCCACAACGGCATGGACCGTATTATCTGCAGATTGGGTCACAACCACCGATGGTACTGGTGTCGTCCATACCGCTGTCATGTACGGTGAAGATGACTACAATCTTGGAATGGAAGTGGGTCTTCCAGCGTACCACACCGTCAACATGGAAGGGAACTTCGTTGACGGCGTCCATCCTGAACTCGATGGCCGATACGTCAAATCCTGCGATGAATCTGTCATGGACATTCTCGTTGGCCAAAACGATTCAATTGCTTCTGGCTTGCTCTACCGAGAGAAAAGTTACCTCCACGATTATCCACATTGCTGGAGAACCGACCACCCCCTTCTGTACTACGCCATGGATTCATGGTTTGTTCGGATGACTGCCGTCAAAGAGCGTCTCCTTGAATTCAACGATGGCGTTGAATGGGCGCCTGATTGGGTTGGAGAAGGTCGATTCGGGGAATGGCTCCGCAACGTCAAGGACTGGGCCATCTCCAGAGAACGCTACTGGGGAACGCCGCTTCCTGTCTGGCGAGACGAAGAGGGAAACATGAAATGCATTGGTTCAATTGCCGAGTTGCAGGATGAAGTTGCAAAGGCAAATGCGGCAGGATTTGAGAATCCTGAATGCCCTGATGACGTCGATCTGCACCGACCAGTTGTCGACGCATTCACACTTGTCTCGGACGATGGAAAGCCCATGCATCGTGAACCGTTCGTCATGGATTGTTGGTTCGATTCTGGTTGTGCTCCATTCGCTCAGTGGCACCATCCATTTGATGAAAACAAGACGTTCAATGCTTCCTTCCCAGTCGACTACATCTGTGAAGGTGTTGATCAAACTCGAGGATGGTTCTACACGCTGCTCGCTGTATCTACTACTGTGTTCGATTCACCTGCCTACAAACGATGCCTATCCCTTGGATTGATTCTCGATGCTGAAGGTAAGAAAATGTCCAAGTCACGTGGCAACATTGTCGACCCTTGGGACCACTTCAATCGAGAAGGTGCTGATGCAACACGATGGTACATGGTTACCGCTGGCGCTCCATGGAACCCATTGAAGTTTGACTCCAATGGCGTCCGGGAGACCTATGCCAAGATGTTCCTAACCTTGTGGAATGTCTACCGATTCCATGCAGATTACGCTGCTTTGGATGCTTTTGATGCTGCTTCGTCCACTTCATCGTACGAAAGTCGTTCTCGACTCGATCGCTGGATTCTTTCCAAGCTTCACAGTACGGCAAAGGCATACCATGATGGATTCATACACTGGAACTTCCACAAGGCCTGCCGAGAACTCGAGGATTTCATCGTCAACGATTTGTCGAATTGGTACGTTCGCCGAAGTCGCCGACGGTTGTGGGATGAAGCTGAATCAGGGGACAAACTTGCTTGTCAGCACACGTTGCACGAAATTCTCGTAACGTTGTGCCGATTGATTGCACCAGTAAGTCCATTCATGGTTGATACCATTCATCGAAACTTGACTGGTGAAACCGTTCATACTGCCGCATGGCCACTTGGCACACCCGGGTCGACCGAAGGTGCAACAGCCGATGCATGGAATGAGGACCTTGTCGCTGCAACACAACAACTCCCGCCACATGATGCTGAACTCGAGCATGAAATGGCCTTGGTACGTGAACTCGCCGAAACAGGCCGACGCATTCGTATTGACGCACAACGCCGTCAACGTCTTCCTTGTGCTGAGGGATGGATTGTTGCCGGCCCGAACCTTGAGGCCTATCACGACCTACTTTGTGAGGAACTCAACGTCGAGAGCATCTCGGTAGAAACCGACCTTGACCGTTTCCAACAAGTCGAACTAGGTGTCAACTTTAGAGCACTTGCTCCAAGAGCGAAGGGAGACGTCAACGCTATCGCTGGTCAAATCAAGAATCACCCTGACCAAGATGCATTGCTTGCTGATATTCGAAATGGTTCATGCAGCATCATGGGCGTCGATATTCTCGAATCCGATGTTGAAGTTCGACGTGCGGAACGTAAAGGATACGCTGCTGCCACAATTACGGTAGGCGAAGGAGATGATGCATCGCATGTTAGCCTCGTCCTCGACATGCAGGACACGCCTCATCTGCTCTCCAAGGGTCTTGCTCGTGATATTACACGTCGCATTCAATCGAAGCGTAAGGACATGGACTTGGAGATTGAAGCGATGATTGACGTTGAGGTCTGGATGTCGGATGCTCCTGAACTGTTTGAAGACGACCAAGCGTGGATTGCCAAAGAAACGCGCGCATCTGGCATCGCCTTCAGTGAAGATCAACCACCAGCCGATGTGGAATCTTTCGATGTCGACGGTGCTCAAGTATCCTACCGTGTCAAGAATGTTTGAGGTTGAAGCATGCGGGTGATTTCGCTCGTTCCAAGCCTTACCTTGACGCTTGCTGATTTAGGCCTTGACAAGTCACAACTCGTCGGCCGAACACCATGGTGCATCCACCCTGAATCATTTGTCCAAGATGTTCAGATTGTTGGAGGTACCAAAACACCGAATCTCAACAAAATACGCAATGCACAACCAGATCTTGTCATTTTGGACAGAGAGGAGAATCCAAAGGAATTCTATGAGGCCTTAATCGAATCTGGAATTGAAGTATACGTGAGCACGGTTGAGCATCCAGGCGAGGTTCCAGAAATGCTCCTCGACCTTGGAAAATTACTCAACCTCGAGCCAAAAGCCAAGCAACTTGCTGATGCAATTAATGTGGAGCTTGCAACTAAGTTTGAAACAGGTCCAACCGTTTTGCCGATGATCTGGCATGACCCCTTGATGGCAGTAGCACCCACGAAGTATGCTGGAGCTTTACTGGAATGTTGTGGATTCGAGGTTCCAGATATTGAACCAGAAGGAAACGGCTACCCGGTTGTTACACCTGAAGCCATTCAACTTCACGACGTTGAAGGTCTGTTGTTGTCGAGCGAGCCCCATGAGTTTTCCAAACAAGAAGGAGAGGCGATTTGCGATGCTGTTGAGGCATTGGGTGGGCCGAGGCCGTGGACGAAATGCATCGATGGAGAGGCACTGACGTGGTTTGGAAGTCATACGTTGCACGGACTTCGAACCTTTAGCGCTCTTTGCAAGGATTTGAAAACAGCCAACGAGTAGCCCAACCATGCGCAGAGTGATTCTCGCCATGCTGCTGGTTAGCAGCATGGTCCTTGCAGGATGTTTCGGTGATGGAGAAGCCATCGTTGAGACGGAAGAAGTCAAACCTGCATGGAATGACTACGTCCTCATCGACGAGAAAACACATGAAATGCCACGTGAATTCATGACCGTTGATTTACGGACAAACCAAACAACAAACATGACGTGGGCTGTGTTTGATGAGTCGAAAGGTGGAAATTGCTGCGAACACTACATCGCCACAACGATTCAAGGGTCCATCCTCAACATAGGCGGAGAATATCCGGTGTGGTCGGTTGACCGAGGTCATGACTGGGATACGTGGATTCCAGGGGTTACACCTGACCTTCAATGCAGAACGTTCATTCCCACAAATCCTGGAACGGAAGGTCTCGGAGAAGGAAGCATCGTTCAAGCCACAAATGGTGACATCATCTCCATGTCGTGGTTCCCTTATGTTGGTGGTGATCTCAAACTCGACAAATTCTATGCCATTCTCTACGATGATTCTGAAATGGAATGGAAGTGGTGTTACAATCGAATCACAGAGCCGTTCTACGACCGAAGTTGGCAAGTTGAAGTTGTTGGTCCAATTTCATCAAGCATCGGCGACGGGGAATGGGCGTCACTCGTCATTTCCAATTTCTGGCATCAAACGCAGAATGCAGGAGGACAAATCTCCGTTGATGGTCTGAATTACTATCCCATTCAATTCCCTGGTCGGGGTTCAACTCAGCCGGACATCGAAATTGATTTCGACTTTACCAATGCCTCACTTGACTTCTATTGGGACGTGAATAAACCACACAAGGAAATGCGAGCTTTTGCTGTCCCCAGTGGAGGACTACTCTTCCCGCAATACTTCGACAACGGCAATGCCGCCTTCCTCGATACGACCCTCTCATGGAATGAGGTTGCCATGCAATTCCCAAGCGAGTATTGCCAGATTGACATGACCGGTACCATTCATTGTGTCGCCAACGCAGGTACAACATTCACGCATTATGCATCTCGAGATGGTGCCCTTTCATGGGACAATTACACGTACGATCTCGGCGGAGAAGCTTCGAGTATTGAAGAGTGGGAGTTCCAAGCGAACGGCGAGCACGACCTCTTTGTGTTGAACGTGCGATACCAATCGAGCGAAGGACCTGATGTTGATGTTCTGTTCCACACACGTGGATACAGCGAAGACCTCAGCCCAGACACCATGACTTACATCGGCCAAGGTGATCTCGACTCGACGTCAGGTGCTGGAAACGATATCCGATTCGACTTCGCAAGTTTGGCCATCCTTCGTGATGGTGGCGTCGTGGTCGCATACCATGATTCGACGCACGTCGACCCATTGTTTGCTGTGGAACTGATCATGCCAGATTACCGAGAATAGCGCCGAGCCGAGGGTTATCCTCAAAAGCCCTTGACAAACCATAAGTCACGATGGTGCTAAGCAATTTGCCTGGGATTGGCGAACGATTGATGAAACGTTTGGACGATCACTTCGGAGGTCGTCATGAGTTGATTAAGACTCTTGAATCAGGCGATATCTCCCGAATAGCTGAAGTCGAAGGCATATCGGTCAAACGTGCGCTTGCTCTTGCTCGCGAATACAATGGCGCAGAGACAACGTTTCTCGCAACACCCGAAGCTGAAAAATTGCATGCGCAGCTCATTGCTTCACTCCAGAAATTTTCGTCGAATGCAGCCAGTTCATCGAGAATGCAGATGTTGATGCCACTTCATCAACTTCAGGAACGACGTGCTCGATGTCAGTTGATGTTGGATTTTGCCGACGAGTCACCCGAAGCGTTCGCTCACCTTCGATCTCTGTTCAAAGATCTAAGTTACACGCGACGCCCCAATCAACGCTACGAACGAGTCATTGTCAGCCAACAGGAGCACACAGAGTGGGCTTCCTATGTTCGTATCCTAACACCGAGTGCTCAAGAAACATGGAAGGACTACACCGTCTTCAAGTCCGTGACCTGGGTTGGACGTCATGGTCCCGAAGACTTGCCTCCAGGGTGGTTGGTACTTCCTGAGGCAGGGCGAACGGACGTCATGGTTCCCGAGTTTACACTCGATTGGTTCACCAACAATCGAAAGACATTGAAGGTCCTTCTCGACTTAATGCAGTGGAAAAATGAAGGCAATGGAGACGTTCATCCAACACTCAACACCATCTTTTCAGAAACGGACGGGCTTGAACAATTGGCCAGCGTCTTCGCGATGATGAGTGATTCTGGTGACGTCGAAGCGATGGAAAAAATCCGCGACGGACTCTGGAACATGGCGAAACAAATGGAAGAAGACCTCAACCAACGAATTTCTGCTGGAATGGAGACCGCATCACTGGACCTCTCTGGCTCCGATATGCTTGCAGCTTTGGCCGATGCTGCGACCTTCCAACGAAAACTTGCTTCAGCAACCGAAGACGTCATCACGGATATTCTCGACCAAGGTCGAAGTGAACTCTCAGCGTACCTTGAAGCGAGTGGACTGCAAGCGCCATTCGATCTCTACGCCTCAAACTGGCCTGTCAAACTCAATCGTTCCGTTCTTGACAAAATCAACGATGAACTTGAGCGCCGAATTAACGACAGCAAGAATGACCATCTCCTCCGTCTTGCAACAAAACTTGCCGACCTCAAACCATTGTGTGAAACCGCTATCCAAAGACTCGTTGAGCATGATATGTGGTACAGCATTGCTTCTTGGGCCATGCATCACAATGCAGAACTTCCAGAATTGGTTCATCATGGCATCTGGTTTGAAGACGGCCGCCATCTCTTCATCGACGGCAATGTCCAACCCGTGAATTATGGCCTCGGTCGAGCGGCACCGAAAGGAGATCAACAACCTATTGCTCTTCTTACCGGAGCGAACAGTGGGGGTAAAACAACGCTTCTGGAATTGGTTGCTCATGTGACTATTCTTGCGCACATGGGCCTCCCTGTTCCAGCAAAACATGCTTTTGTTGGCAGAATTGAAGCCTTGCACGTGCTCGCGAAATCGAGCGGAACGCAGAGTGCTGGTGCGCTTGAGACTACGTTGGTCGACCTTGCCAATGTTGTCAGCAACGACCAGCCCAAACTCATCCTTGCAGATGAACTTGAAGCTATCACCGAACCCGGTGCAGGCGCTCGTATCATCGCAGGTATGTTGCGAGCCGCACAACAGCAATCCGATTCGAGCATGGTACTAGTCACGCACCTCGCTCCTGCTATCCTTGATGCATACGGAAGCGGTGACTTGCGCATCGATGGAATTGAGGCCAACGGTCTTGATGAACATCTCGAATTGATTGTCGATCGTACGCCAAAGCGGAATTGTCTTGCACGTTCAACGCCTGAATTGATTGTACGTCGATTGGTTGAACGTTCATCTGGTGATGCGAAGAACGTGTTCAGCGACATTTTGTCGTTGTTCTAAGCCTAGCATTGGCGTCCGCCATCAGAGGAGTAATCAAGCATTGGTGCTTGGAAGAGATCGTCGCAACTTCGCTCAATCAGTGGTAAGGTGAGTGTGCTCTGTGACCAATCAATTGTCACTGCTCCAGAAGCGGCCGGTGAGGGTACGTAGTCTTCCCCAGTCTGAGTGACTTGGAGAATGATGCCTTCACCTTCCTGGAGAACAACATCCATCGGCATGAATTCCATCATGGCCGTGACGGATGAAAACGGAACAAGTACTTCCTGACCATCTCTTCCACCAGCATGGTAGCGAAGATCCATGACTGCATGGCCAAGATGCATTCCTGTTCCATCCGTCATTTCAATGAAAAGATGACCTCCGGTTAATCCCGGTGTAGCGTCAATGTGGAAGGTTGGCATTCCAATGATTCGAGTTTCTTTGTCAAACGGTCCGTAACTCAACGTGACTGAACTTGTTGCTGAGACCGTCGATCCAGTTGGCGCAAGATCACTTCCGGTTAGAACGAGGTTCTCAACATCCATTGGAGGATAGGTCTGTTCGAATCGCCATCCGCCTCGGTTGTCTTGCATTTCCACACCAAGCGTTGGTGCTCGACCTTCGCCTTTGAGGTACCAATCAAACCAATACAGCATTTCATCAGCCCAATCCCA
>JAYYFM010000011.1:0-13561 GCA_036158745.1 Thermoplasmatota archaeon | reverse complement strand
GCCGTCCGGCTAACGAAGACATGGCGTTACGATCTCATGGGTGAGAATTTCGATGAAACAGCCATTGCTTCGAACCAGAAAGGGAAAGCCCGGCATGCAGAACGGAGCATACTCGATATCGTGGACCGCTTGTCTGCGAACGGAGAAGGGTTCGCACAACTTGTTGATGTTCTCAACGAAGCGGAACGTCTTGACATCTCGAGGGATAAGGCCGAGGAAGTCATCGATAAACTCAACCAAAACGGTCGATTGATGCGTCCTACTGGTTATGATACACTCCAAATTGTTTAGATGCGAAGCAATCAACTCTTGAAGGGGTGATGCGTGGGAAGCCCATGGCAGATGTTACCCATCAGGAACCCCAAGGTGATGTTACTGATGCCTCAACCTTCGATACAGAACAATTGGGGTTCATGTGCGGTATTGAAGTCCATCAACAACTTGCTACTGGAAAACTTCACTCCCGTCAACCGTCAGAACTCTTCGATGTGACCATCGATAGCGTTCCAGAAGATTGGCCACGCTATGCCCGTAGACTACGACTGGCCAGTGGAGAAGGCGGTAAAGTCGATGTTGCAGCTCGTTTTGAGAAGCGACGGAACCGTTCCTTCGTGTACATTCAGTCGCCCAATTCGGGTCTGATCGAGTTGGATGAAAGCCCACCACTCTCGCATGATTCCGACGCACTCGATGTCGCACTCACCGTCTCAGCGATGCTCGGAGCCAAGCCAGTTGGAGCAGTCCAAACAATGAGAAAGACGGTCGTGGATGGTTCGAACACAAGCGGCTTTCAACGCACCTCCCTCATCTCAACCGATGGAACACTCAAGACCGATACAGGTGATGTCGGCATCGACGTTCTCTGCTTGGAAGAAGATAGTGCACGTAAACTGGATACCATCCCAACAGATCACGGTGAACAGGTCATCTACAATCTGGACCGTCTCGGCGTACCGTTGATTGAGATCGCAACTTCGCCGGATATCCAATCTCCCGAACATGCGAAAGAGACGGCTATGGCCCTTGGCCGAACACTACGAGACACTCGACGTGTTCGTCGGGGTCTTGGTTCCATTCGCCAAGATCTGAACGTCAGCGTCGGTTGTGGTGATCGAGTTGAAATCAAAGGCTGTCAAGACCTTGGTTGGATTCCTCAAATCGTTCGATTAGAGATGGTTCGACAAGTCCATATGTATCGTCTTGCGAACGACCTTCGCTCTTCTCTCGGATTGCCTCCACTTCCACCAAATCGTGACCTCGATGATATTGGCATAGAATCAGAAGTCGCAGAAGCAGTTGCCGAACACATTCCCCTCGAGTACATCGATGTAACGAATGCATTTGCATCCTGTGAAAGCAGGATGGTCACTGAGGGACTTGCGAGAGGTTACACAATGCTGTCGCTCCCATTGAACGGATTTGCAGGGAAGATCGGTTCGAAAAGCCTAGACGTAGAAGGAGCACAACTTCCTCGTTTGGGACGAGAATTAGCAGGGGCAGCGAAACTCGCTGGCGTTCGTGGCGTTTTCCATTCAGACGAACTTCCGGCCTATGGTATCGAAGAAGAGCATATAGAAGCCGTTCGAAACCAACTCAAACTCAGGTCAGACGATGCATTTGTTCTTTGTCTCGCACCATCGTGGCAAGCACGCCTTGCGCTTGAATCGGTTGGTCGTCGAGCGCGACTTGCTTTCCATCGCATACCTCAAGAGGTCCGAAACGTCGTTGTGAAGAAAGGTGCTCCTGATGACGGAACGACGACGCCAATGCGTCCATTACCTGGTGGAGCGAGAATGTATCCTGAGACGGATGTTCCAACAATCCCTATTCACGACAATCACTGGCGAAGCATCGTCGAGAACTTACCTATGCGACAAGAAGAGCGAATGGAACGTCTCGCCCAAACTGAACTCTCCGAAGACCAATGCAAACAACTTCTTTCGCGAGAATTGGATGATGTATTCTTCGATCATCATGAATCGAAAACAAAGGCATGGGGGACCTTGCTCCTCGAACACGAATCCGTTCAACCTGTCGTTCTCTCTACAATCCTCACTGTCCGTGAAGCAGGAGGGATAACTCGTGAGGGCATTGAACAAGTGGTCGACCACTTCGCTCAAGCCCATCACGTCACGACGCAAGAGATTGAAGCCTATGCTGACGAGAACGGCCTTGTCCCTGCCGATATTGGCGACCTTGAATCAATCATCGAAGGAATCGTTCTAGAGCGAATCGACTTCGTTCAGGAACGTGGAATGGGTGCTATGGGCCCCCTCATGGGAGTCGTTATGGGCGCTTGCCCTGGAGTCGATGGGAAGGAAGTCAGTGCAGTACTTCGGACAATGATCCAGAGGCATTCATGATGCGTGTTGCAACAATTCTCGTTCTCACTTTGTTCATGTTACCCTTGGTTCAAGCCAACTCTGAATCATCTTGGTCGCATGAATTTGAAGCTGGCTACATTTCAACGCAACCTCTCGTAGTAGACGACTCCGTTTACGTGCGAACATCGGGATTTTGGACTGGCGAGGAACGTCCCCTCGTCGCAGCATTTGAACTTCAAACTGGAAAGGAAATTTGGACATATACCTCACAAACATCGCTTCAACACGATATGGCGCCTCTCTTGTTTGTTGAAGGCGGCAGTGGAACGTGTGGTGCTTGGAACGACCTTCTTTTGGTCGGTTGGACAGATGGAAAACTGACTGCGCTCTCACCAACAGATGGTTCCCTTGTTTGGCAGAATCAAACCGAGGTCGACATCATTGGAATCACTGGAAAGATGATTCTTGATGGCGATCAAGTAGTCGTTCCAACACGCACAGGATTGTCGAGTTTCTGTCTTGCAGACGGAGCACAGTTGTTCGATATCGATACAGGAAACATTGGTTGGAGAAACGGGGTTGCAATGACCGAGCACGGTTACGCCTATGGCGACGAGAACGGTTTCTTGCATGAGGTCGATCGAAATGGAATTGTTGCAAGCACATTTCTCGGCGATGGAAAGATACGCCATGCACCACTTGATACCCGACATGGTTTGTTTGTTCACATGCAAACAACGCAAGGCTCAACCATCTATCTGAATGGGTCCGTTCTAGCAAACATGGGCGGTTCACCAGCCATGCCCCTTGCACACAATGACCGCATTTATGCTGCAACAAGTGATGAATGGATTTCCCTTCTTTGCGATGAGCAATCATGCACAGTTGATTCGGTTGTACCGTACCGTTCCAATGGTGAATTGTCGATACGTATCGTTGAATCAGAGATTGAAATTTGGGCTCCATCCAACACTCCCAATGGCGGTTGGGGTGTCTTCAACCAAACTTCATTGCTTCGAATGGAGACGACAACTTTCGACACGTACGGGACTGCTGCACCTGGTTTTTCTCAAGGCGTGATTGCCTTGGGCAACGATGCAGGGATTCTTTCAGTTGGTTTCCAATTGGCCAGTCTACCTTCGCAGGAGACCAAAGAAACCGATGTTGTTGGGATGTTGCATCTCATTGCTGTACTCGGTCTGTTTCTACTCACATGTTTCGTTTTTGCTTTACGTGATTGGCAACAATTTGCAAAAATAGGTTCAGCGTTTCTTCTTGTATTTGCTATCGCAGTTGTTCCTGACCTTTCTGTGAAACTTGTCGAACAAACATCGCCTAATCGTGATGTGGAATGGGACCCATCATGGCCAAATGAATGGAAAGGCACACAAGTGATTGTGTTCGAGATTAACGGAACAGAGCATGTTATCGGCGGTCTAGAAGCACAAGATTCAGTGTACGAACTGACGCTTTTAGCGTGTGAATATTTAGGGATTTCAACCGAAATTGAGCAACAATACCTCGGTGCTTATCTTGTTTCGTTCAATGAAACGGTTGGCGATGGCTGGGAGTTCACCATCGATGGAAACCGAGTTCCAATTGGTATGGCTGACGCACAACTTAACGAGGACTCAATCGTTGAATGGAGACCTGCTTGAGCGGTAACACTCAAGGCTCACCGCCAAGTCGGTGAATCATGTTGAGCGCCATAGGCACCCACGGGCCTACCGTCTCACCAATCGCAATGGGGCTGTTGAATACTGCATTTCTTGCAGTTGCAGTATGGTTGCTCATCAAACCCCAGAAAAACTCTGAATCATGGTTTTGGCCCTTGCTCTTGTTTGTCGGATTGGCCACCTTCTCGCGTGTAGTTCTCAGTTTCATTCCGAACGTGATGCCTGTGACCATCATGGCTGTTATGGTCGGATCGAAGTTTGGTGCTCAACGAGGCATCTCTTTTGCCATCCTCGTCACTCTCGCAAGCAATGCTGTTCTCGGGCATGGTTGGTGGAGTCTTTTCCAAATGATCGGATGGGGTTCGGTTGCGGCTGTCGCATCGATGATATCAGTTCATGATTCGAGCGCAAATCTCTCGATGAACCGACTTCTTTTCGCATCGCTGTGGAGTGTTCCAATCTTCAGCATCATCGTCTCATTCTCAATACTTGATTCAAGCATGTCGATGATTGAATTCGGACTTTATGTCGCAAATGGACTGCTCTACGATGTTCTGCACTTCCTCGGCAATGTCTTCTTTGCCATGTGGTTTGGACAATGGTTCGAACGCCTGCTCTCGATGAACGAACCACAAAACCGGCTCGTCCAACAGGAGAATGAGCATGTCAGCACTTTCTGATCCACCGACGATGGCGTTCCTTTGTCGAGCCGACCTTCAACTCTCGCCGGGAAAGCTCGCAGTACAATGTGCACATGCGGCCGTAGGCTCTCTCAAACAGGCGAAGAAGACACACTCACGAATGGTTCAACGTTGGTCCGAATCGGCTTCGCGAAAGGTCTGTCTTGCAGTTGAAGATGAAGATGAATTGGATTACTATTTGCAACAGGTTCGAGAAGCTTCTCTTCCATTCGCTCTGATCAAGGATGCTGGATTAACCGAGGTTGCACCAGGAACAGTCACCGTGCTTGGTGTTGGGCCAGGGCCGAGACATACGATGGATTCTCTATTCAGGAATCTGAGAGCATACGAATGAGGTCATACGATGGGTTTTCGAAGTTTTCTTCATCGACTGACTGCTCCTAAGTTTCAGCGATATGTCCATCGAAATCAATCACTCAAGATGGTCTTCGTCATCAATCATGAATTGAAAATGGGGAAGGGAAAAATTGCGGCTCAAGTTGGGCATGCTGCAGTCAAAGCGACGCTCAAATCGGGCGAAGTACGACCAGAACTTCTCGATGCTTGGCTTTCAACCGGGCAGAAAAAAATCTGTGTCAAAGCAGATGATGCTCGCCACATTGAGCAGATTGAGCAACAAGCAAAACAACACAATGTTCTTTCATCAAAAATCCATGATGCAGGTCACACACAGATTCCAGCAGGTTCCCTCACTGTCCTTGTTTTGGGTCCAGATGAGGATGAGAAACTCGATGCTTTGACGGGGAATCTTAAACTTCTCTAAGTCGATTCTTTGAACAATGGAAACGGTGTGGGGTAACTATGCGAGACATCATCTCCAATCGTATTGACTTGCGTTCGGATACCGTTACTCAACCAACCGACGCTATGCGTCAAGCCATGGCTCGAGCAGAGGTTGGAGACGATGTCCTTGGTGACGATCCTACTGTTCAGCAATTGGAATCCATGGTGGCAGAGATGTGTGGAAAGGAAGCCGGTTTGTTTGTCCCATCTGGAACGATGTCCAATGCTGTCGCATTGAAGACACACACAGTACCAGGAGACGAGATCATCACCGAGCGTTACAGCCATATCTATCTCTACGAAGGAGGAGGCTATGCTGCACTTTGTGGTTCAAGCATTGCGCTACCACTTGGGGAAAACGGTCTCTTGACTCCAGAACTCGTTGAGCAATCAATTCGTAAGCAGAAGGGTTCACAATCCCATTACCCAGATGGCAACCTTGTATGCGTTGAAAATACGGCCAACAGAGGTGGAGGAACGTGCTACGAGCAGGACGTTCTTGATGCGATTGCTGAGGTTTCCAAAGCAAAGAATTGTGGAACACACATCGATGGCGCACGTATCTTCAATGCCTCGGTCGCAACAAAAACCTCTCTACATCGTATGACGAGAGATTACGATTCCGTTTCCATTTGCTTATCGAAAGGGCTGGGAGCGCCTGTTGGGTCGGTACTTGTTGGCTCCCAAGATTTCATTGACCAAGCGCACCGTTGGCGCAAGATGTTCGGTGGAGGAATGCGCCAATCCGGCATTCTTGCTGCGGCCGGCATCTATGCGTTAGAAAACAATGTTCAGCGAATGGAGGATGATCATCGAAGAGCAAGGACCATCGCACAAGCGATTGACGAAATGGACCACGTATCGGTCGATCTTGATGCTGTTCAAACCAACATGGTGTATTTCGCTGCAAACAAGTATTCAGCGAGCGAAGTATCCCAAAAAATGGCCGAAGCAGGCATCGATATGTTTGACATTTCACCAACTCATTGCCGAATTGTAACCCATCTCCATATCACTGACGAGGATGTGAACAAGGTCATTGAAGTGTTATCGGACCTAAATTGAAACTTTTTAACACCTCGACATACAATACTCGCATGATTGGTGAAGCCTGTGGCATCTGCCAAGATGAAATCATTGACACAAACTGCTCTATTTGCATTCGCTGTGTTGAACTGACTGAAGAGAGTAAATGGGCACCGTCATTGCCTCTGGAAGTCCATCAACGAATGGCTGACGTTCTTGGTGGGCCCGTGCGATCGCTACGAAAGCGCTGGAAAAATCTTGAACGATTTATGGCTCACACACCAGATGTTGATTGGGCTCGGCTTGACGATCCAGAAATGGATCCGGTTCGAATGTCTCCATTCCCAGAAGAGGAAGAAAAAATCTTCATTGAGAAGCTCGAAAACCGAAGTGGAATTTCTGGTTATGAAAAAGAGCGATTGGAGGAAGGCTTTGTCATGTCTGATGGTACACTTCTTTCATTCATCGATGGGAGAATGTGGGTAGATCGACGACCACATGAAGCGAGAATTCCTACCGAACAATATCTCCTTCTCCTCATGAATTCTGAACAGCGAAAAGGGTGGGATTTGACCAAACTGTTTCTTGCCATTAGTGGATTGTACCAAACAATCGATTTGCATGGCCGGCCACAGCGATACATGCATCGTTTTCATCGCCTTTTTGGCCATATGGAGCGTGAACTTCTCTCTCCCTTCGATGCGTTTGTACAATCCTCATTTCTTCTCGATCAAAACGAACGCAGGAAGAAAAAATCAATGTTTCGAGAGGAAGAAATGTGGACGTACGAACTGATGAATCGTCTTTCTGGTCGCCGACCACGACAAAGAATCAAGTTCGCTCGACGTTTTATTCGGAACAATGAGAACAAAACGCTCCCTCCGTCAAAGTGGCCATGGGTGCAACGTTGGGCAGAAGTCTCGAAGAACGCAGACCACTCAAATGTTAGTTACCCGTTCATGGTGAGTACAAAAGGTGTCCTTAGTTTGCGGACACTGTCGAAAAATGGGAGTGTACGACGGGCACCAATCCCATTCCATCCTGGATTGTTGGCAGGCCTCATTTCGTGGGGCTCATCACCACACGCTTCCAAACAAGGCGAATGGCTCATCGCCACACAAATGAACTGGTCTTCAGCCTATGAAAATGCTGAGACTGCAGACGTACCATTCCGTCGTTCTATGCAATTTTTGCGTGGCGTGCTTGAGCAGTTTCCAAACGACACATGGGTACATCGAGATCGATTACTCGTCCGAGGAATGTTGGGGCATTTCTATGAAATCCGAATCAGCAGAGGTGCTCACAATGCTCCGTTCAAAATTCACGGTGTTGGAAAGAAGACTACACAACGTCATTCGATTTGTATTCATACTGGGAAATACCATCGAGACATACCGATAGGCGATACCATAGCCATCGTTGTCCTTTCACTTCTTTCGGATGTAACAACAGCGAAACGCGTGAACAGTCTTCAAATGCATTTGATGACACAGCCGCCGATTGGATTTCCGCAGAACAATAGCGGAATCGAACCACGCACATTCTACAAAGCAGGCGAAGATGGATATCGATTCCCATTGCATCCACTCATCTTCCGTGAGGAAGGAGGGCCCAAACACATCAATTTGGATTCGCTGGAACTCTTGAATGATGAGGCGGTTGTGAATGATTGGAGAATCCGCCCTGTGGCAGATGCAAGTTACGATCCACCTGGGCACCTTAACCCGGCATTTGATTTCGAACTTGATTTTGATGAGGGACGAATTCAGGAGGGAGATTTCTACCTTCAACAAGAACGCCCACCACATATCGAACGTATTCGAAACAACATCATTGAGTATCGAAACCACATGATGGATCATCGCAATATTCTCCTTCACGTGGAGGAAGATGACGAACAGAGACGCCAGCCACACGATGATCAATTCCACCGCTGGTATCGTACAATGCCTTTGGTTTGGGAAGCGTTGTCGCTGCAACCCATAGGCCATCAAGTGGAGTTGGGCGGTGTGCGCGGCGTATTTCGGATGCAAGGATGTCGGCTGAGGCTAACCATCCGGTCTGCGCAAGAAGAAGATGCACTTCGACGAATGCTCGAGATTCTCGGCTATCGACACGTGCGCTATCGAGAACTGAATCAGGTATACATTCGTAGGGATTTCCCGATAGCAGATCCACGACAGGCTTTGCGAGAGTTGATGCAACCGATGACGGAGGAATTTGGCTTTGCAAACATTGAGGATTACATTCTACGCTTCATTGAAGTTGGACGTCCACCGGACCGAATGCCAGAGGTTGACGCACGCTTGCATGCAAACATGGTCGACTTCTATTGACGTTGCTGTCGAAGAGCTACGGCAAGCAAAGCCAAAATTGTCAACGGCATGGAAATGAACGGTGTATCTTCCGTCTCTGGCTCAGGCTGTTCTTCTTCCTCGACAACGACCGGTTCGATGTATTCATGGAACATGAGATGAACTTCAAGGTCATCATCATCGTATGCATCCGCATAGGTAATTTGAGCAGTTCCAGAACTAACGCCAGCATCTGTGACGGACCCCACATCGATGATTTCACGGACAATGTGATGGTAGTAGATCTGATTGTTCGTCCCGTCCGGGAAGTAGGCGACCTTCTCAACCATCCATACGCTTACGTTGTACTCTGCAGAGGTAGATTGGTCGATGCTCCAAGCAACCGTTCCAGAATTCTCACCTGTTGGCGTCCATACCATCGTGACCAAGCCATCACCAAGATTTCGAGGCTGTGCCGCTAGTTCTGCAAAGTCCGATTCCAGAGAATCGCCAACAGGGTTGCTTCCTTGCAGCGCATACTTCCCGTTGATTCCAGCAACTGGAGGTTTGAACTGTGGTGCATAGAAACCATATCGGTCTCTGAAGCGCTGGTCGACATTTTCGTTGCCCAATGGATCTTGCGTCTCGTAGATGTTTCGATGGACAGCATAGATCTCCATACTCACATTTTCTGCAACGGTCTCGAGAGCATTACCGACTTCGACACAGTTCCCGCACCATGTGGCCGTGTAATCTTCTGCGATAGCAGGCAGGTCATCGAGCGTGCTGTTCGCAGCAATGGTTTCATTCGCCATACCATGAAGACCGCCAAAGAGGATGCCTGATTCAAGTTCCTTGATTTCTGCAGCATGAGAGAAAGGCACGGCTGATACCATGAGGGCAGTGAGGATTCCGATGACAAGCAGACGAGTCATAGGCGGAAGGAATTGGCTCTCCTTAATGAGATAATCCATTCCACGATTCAATGATTCTTTGACAGGACGCCGAAGTCAATAAGTTCGCCTGAAGCAACCTTCTTTCGAAGAGCTTTGAGCCGGTTCTTGATGGTGTTTCGACATCGCCCAATCGCTTGAGCGATGTTCTCCAATCGGCCTTGCTCGACACCGAAAGATTCGCATGCAATCTGGAAGAGAATTGCGCAAAGTACCTTGGCCTCGATGTTTTCTCGGGAGAAAGGAGAGGCATCCAAGGTCGGCTCACCAAGACGGAGCAGGCGTTGATTATAGTCATCCATGATGATGGATTTCAAGGATTCATCAAGGCCATCAAGCAGCTGCTTGAGTCGCAATGAAGTGTTCGAAATTTCAGTAACTCGCAACTCAAACTGGACCGTACGTCGGTCAGCTCTCATCTCAATGAGTCCAGCCTTCTCACAGATGTTGAGGTACTTCATGACAACCTTCGCAGCATCGACGACTTGCTTCAGTGTCACTCCCGAACCTTCCACCATCTGGGGCCAATCGATGTTAACCTTGCCAGTTCGCTCTTGGTGAGCACGTAGACAGGCTAGAGCAAGCAAACGTTCGTTGCTCTGCGTACTTCCTCCACGGGTCTTCTTTCGACAGACGGAATTCTTTGGGAGGATGATCTCCTCATCGCTTGCAACCTCTTTGAGGGCCTTCGCCTTCTTTCCTTCAAGAGGGACTGTTGCGAGTGTGATGACCTTCTTCGCTTTCATTGCGTTGTCTTTACCAGCCAACTCCTTGGCAGCATCCATGGTTGCTTGCGCCATCGGGTGCATATCTTTGATGCCCTGATTGTTGATGTTGCTGAGGATTTTCCACTTCCCTTTCGCCTCCCCAGGCTTACCGATGTATGAGCCAAGGCCGTTTCCTTTGGAACCAGTCTTGATTTTTGACTCATCTTTGGTAGGGGTGTTGAACCCATGCTCGCCCCACATAGTTCCAGCGTTATCGTTTTGTGTTGCCGACGCATGGTCCTCGATGACAAGGCCACAATCTCCACAGACAACCTCGCCTCGGGTAATATCCAGATTTAAGTCGTAACTTCCACATTCTTCGCATTTTTTCGTCAATTTTCTTCCTCCATGTTCTGTTTTTTGCCAACATGATTAAAGCCACCCTCTCCCGTGAGTAAGTAGAGCGGAGGAGGCAACCGACACGCCGGAGTTCATACATACCCTCCGTCCTATAAAAATGTACGCATTCATGATTGATTATTACCAAAACAAGAACTATTCTTGTTTCGAATACTGTTATCCGACATTACAAGCAGATTGCCGTGATATCCGAGATAGGATGAAAAAAATAACAAATATCGCGTACGTTTCCTTTTATACAGTCGTCTTCTATGCAGAAAAGTGGGGGATAGTGCAGTGAACATCACAGTAGAATCCTGTTCTCCAGAAACGGTTGTCCCGCCTTGGATTCGCACCAATAATGGAAACGAAGGCAACGATATGCTCATCATTTATCCGAACGAGGCAACCCGCTCAAACGCAGTCCAATCCATACTTCAAGAGACAGGGGCAGTCGATTCCAGCAGGCATACAACGCTACAACGACTCATCAAATCCCTTGCCATAGACTTCCGATTTCCAGTTGTGGTTCCCCGATCACCCGTCGGGCTTGTTCAGGTCCACGAAAAGTTCGCTGCAGCTGCCACAAGGCATCGCTTTCCTCGCCTTCATCCGGATACGACTCGGACTTGGACACTTTCGAAATCCGAACGATTGCTCAAGCTCCATTCATATGCGACCGATCACCAGATCCTGTCGAAATGGGAAGGCGACCCTGGTGCGCACGAAGCCGAACAGATACTCTCCTCATTCGAAAAGGAGGATTTGCTGCATGAGCACCACGTACTGGCCAAATTATCTGAATATCTCTTGGATACCAACACTCCGATTCCATACACGATTGGTTCAATTTCAGGCATTGTTCTACTCAATCATCCTCCTGATTTCACGGAGAATGAAAAGCGATTTCTGAAGGCACTGTCCTCGAGACGCCCTATCCATCACGTATGCGTTCAAGGGTCCTTCCGTCTAGGATTCCACGGCGCATTCATCGATGATGAAATCAAGCCGATTGAAAGGGAGGAGGATTTACCGTCCTGGATTCCTTCACATACAGTTCAACAGGTAGAGCCAAAGCCAGAAGATTACGCGACAGATGGCATTCACGTCATCAGTTTTGATCGTGCAACCCAAGTGATGGATGCAGCAATCTCGGCATTACAGCACTACAGAAGCAGCGGCGGGGGGTCTGTCTTACTCATCGATGCAAACAAGGATAGGCACAGTGAATGGAATCGTAGGTTGCGTCAAATCGGCATTACGTGCGATACACAGTCCGATTTTGTGGGCAGTACGTCTGCCGTTCAAGCCATTCTCCGGTTTCTATCCATCTCACATGGTCAAGATGCTTGGTCCATTGTCAAGTTGTTTGATATCGTTCAATCACAAGCCTTCCCCATTTTGGAGAACTTGTTCTTGGACCTTGACCATCCAGTCAACAAAAATTGGCGGCCAAGGCCACATTTGGACATCATTGAGAACATTGGTCGCAGCTTTCACGTTCTTGGTGGAAAAGGGGCATTGCAGCGATGGCTTGGTTCACTCTCTGCTGCAACACCGTTTTCCATGGAAGAATACCGTCGTGAGTTAGAGCTGCAGGCGCTCGAGGAAACACAGTGGTGGTTGCAATGCTTTGCAGTTTCCTGGTCAGCACTTCTCAATCAACCGGAGTTAACGTATCTCGAGTCCGGATGCATCGGCACCTCATCACAGGCGACTCTACCGTTGCCTGAGGCCAGCCAAGACCCAAGAGACGTTCTTTCATTGATGCTTCAAGCCTGCGATTGGGAGAAAGTGTTTGGTCGAACACAACGGTATGATGCCTCAGTCGGGGCTATTCAAAACTGGGTCCAAGCAATTGATACTCTGCTCCAGTACGAATCTAGCGTTGATTTTGTCGAGATATGTCGACTCGCTTCTGAGAAAACGAAAGCCCCTCAACACCGTGTCGAACATTCTGAGGTAACCATCTGCACACCACGGCAAGCATACGGGGTCGGGGCTGACATGACGTTGTTCGTTGGCTTGGATGCAGAATCGTGGTCAATGAAGGCCGAGCGAGTTCCTTGGGTGGATGATGCAGTACGAGTTGAGTTAGGGTTGACCGACGGTGATCTCCCGATTCGACGTGCTCGTCACTTGTTCAAATCATTGCTCAATGGTAGCCAACAAGCGATTGTTTTCGAAACAGAACTCGATGAATCCGTTGGGAATTCAACCCCGGTTGCAGAATATCTTTCGATGGTTGAATTGGATGGCAAATTGCCAAGCCTTCGACGCCCCCCTGTCTTCATTGAACCATTCATTTCGGAGGGTGCCGGATGGTCGATTGTTACAAGAGATAATGGAAACGTCTTGACCTATCGAAGTTCATTACTTACCAGCAATGACAGTGAGGTAGCGATCGAACGTGCGGAAAACACGCTACGAGACCAACGGCAACAATCTGGTCTTGAGATTCAATCTACCCGCCAACCAACGATAGGTGTACAATCAAGCCGTTCTGTTGCCGCTCGATATGAGCGAGAAATTCATCTTGATCGGTTTCGTCGCCAACCAAAATTCAACTTGATGGCAAACGGAAGTACAATGGATTGGTCGATTCGCAACAACCTACTAACGACCACGAATCTCATCATTCAACCGACCGTATCTCAAGCCAATACTGATGGAGGTAGGACGGCACCAGCATATCCAC
>JAYYFM010000010.1:0-13775 GCA_036158745.1 Thermoplasmatota archaeon | reverse complement strand
CACTGGTATGTCGAGTGTTTCTTCCAACTCCGAAATATGACCTTGCTCTTCAGAGCGACGTCGCTGCAGGAAAGGATGGTCGAGTTCAGGTGTAACTCGGTTGACCAAACATCCTGTTACAGGCAAATTGTATTCACCAAGAGATTGATTGGCTCGAACCGTTTCATTTACACCCATACGTTCGGGAATCGTGACCAAAGTGAACGACGTTGTGGATGGATCACTCAGAACACGACGAACATGCAAAACGCGCCGACGGAAGCGCTCGAGCTCTTCTTTCATGGCGTCGCTTTGTTTTCGTCCAAAAAGCATCGATCGAATCCCACCAGAGACACGCATCATGCGCAACAATCGACCCGACCATGCTTCAATCAATTCCGGCAATGAAAGGAAGCGTAGTGTGTGGCCAGTTGGCGCTGTATCGAACACAATCACATCCCAAGATGGATTTTCAACATGCTTCAACAACTCGTCGAAAGCGATGGCTTCGTCCAAACCAGGTAAGACAAGTTCACTGGAGTCGACCTCTTCTTTGATGGATTGGATTTCATCTCTTGCAGATTGGTCAAACATTCCACCCAGTCCACCAAAAGCAGCAAACGGTGAACTCGACATGCCCGAGAGACTTTCACCGAGTTTTGGCATGAACGTCGATAACTTAGCTTCAGGATTTAATTCCAGACCAAACAATCCCGGAACACCTTCAACCGGCGTAGGTTCCGATGTTAGATCTACACCAAGGGAATCGGATGTTGAGTGAGCTGGGTCACTCGAAACGAGTAAGACACGCAAACCAGAATCAGCGAGCCATACTGCAGTCGATGCAGATGTTGTGGTTTTACCCACACCACCCTTTCCTCCGAACAACAACAGCCTCGCCATGGTTCTGACAGGTTGAGGTGGTGTTTGAACTCATTGCCTTCAATTATTGCTACCCAACTTATGTAGGCGAGGCATCAGGATGTTACGTGGTCAATGATTTTGTCACATTCCAAGTAGCTGCAATATGCGGTCTTATCGGGATGACGTTGGGTTGGCGCGGTGTCATGACTAAGTATTCTGGATTCTATGATTTGCCAACCGCTTGGAATCAAGTCTTTTGGGGAATCTTACTTGGAGGAGCGTACGCGTCTTTAGCCGACAATACGCTCTTCCTTCCTTTTTATGAATCGTACATTACAGGGACACGAGCGGCTGAATTGAATTTTGTACGGCAAATTCTCATTCCCTTGATTGCAACAATAGGCGTACATTTTCTTCTCATTCGCAAGCGCGTCCGGAAAGGGGGCTCCCAAGCAACGAGCGGATGGGGACTTGGGCTTGCTGTAGGATGCATGCTATCGATTGTGCTGATTACACGTAAAATACAGTACGACGTTAGTACCGTTTTCGACGTAGCCACAATTCTACTGATCGGATTTTATGCACCTCGAATGGAAGCACTCATCTGTTCCTATCATGGCGTATTGATGCTTCAAGGCAAACGTTTAGGCGCTGTTTTTCGAACCGTATTTTGGCGGATTTTAGCACTCAACATGCTCTATTTCGCTTGGGACAATCCATTTGCTTGGGTGTTCATCATTCCACCCATTCTATTGTTCAAAGAGACGGCCGAAAAGTGGGTCTGGGATTCGGTGCCAAAGGAGGGCCGCCGACGATGGCGTCGAATGCAAGCCGACAAAAAACGCGAAAAACAGGCATCTGCGAGGCTCATTCAACGGCCATACACCCATCTCGACGAGCAGGAGTAATTTCGCGCCAAAGACCTCACGTATCAATGGTTTGGTCGGTCATCTCACACAATCATTAAACCATGACCGCTCAACCAACTGGGTATGGGTTCGTGCCCGTACTGTGCTGCGACCACGCTGGATGGTGACACCATCTGCTACTCTTGTGGGAGAGTGTTGGCGAACAGTTCGATTATGGAACACCGGATTCATTTGCAGAAAGATCGTCACAACAATGTCTCTGCCTACAAGATGACATCAACACCGAAGCGAAGAGGAATTGTTCAAACCGATCGAGGTCGGACAAAGAACATCCTCAAAGGACGAAAAAATCGATTTCGTAGTTTCATTATGCTCGGACTGGTTGCTTTCATTATGCTTTCACCGCAAGCAAGAGAGATGACGATGGGTAAAATCTCTGAAGTCAAAGAATTCATCATGAATCCGACTTCAGGCTACTTAGTCTATGATATCGAGGCCGATTATACACTCAATCGAATTATTTCGTTAGAAAACGAAGACAACGACAATACAGAGTATTACAACGAAACCTTTCCAATTTCACAGGACATTTACGCATTAGAAGACAGCCAATTTATGTACACATACACGGACGGGACTCAAGACCTACCGAATCAAAAAATTCAGGATGTTGTATCGACTGAGTTACGGATAGATGGGCAGAGCATCAACATTCCACTTGAAAACACTGCGATCCGCTTGTACTCTGACGCAATAACAACACCAAACGGACATAAAATCTGGTGGCCCGGAACATCTGGTAGTGACAAAACATATTGTGTAGGCGGACCTTGTGTCAAAGTCACATCGTACCTCGGACCTGGCGAATCGATGACCTACGAGTATCTCGTTACCATCAGCACAAAATCCTTCACATGGTGGTCTGAATCCGATGTTGTAGATCCACGTATCCCTGGCTTCGCATCTGGAATCATTGAAGAAAACAGTGGAACCTTCGACGATTTTGAAAACCGTGGAAGTGGCGAACGAGTTGATGACTTTACTGCCATTCGTTGGTACAACAAAAATCGTGGTGACGTAAACAACTACGCCATTGATGCAACCGGTGCTACCGTTATAGCTGCTGTTTCAGCTATTGATTCAAATCTCCCGGAAGGCAATCAGAATGCATTCAAGTTTGCAAAGGCTGCCTTTGATTACATTCGAGAGAATATCAAGTATTACACCTGCCCTCCTGGTGACCAAAGTTGTGCTGGGCTGCCTGCTCAAAGTGGGCCTGCTTGTCTTGCTTCAGGGCAAGGAGACTGTGACGACCAGACGAACGCCTTCCTGAGTTTGTTGCGAGCCAAGGGCATTCCAGGTTGGTATGTGTTTGGGGTTCTCTCCAGTCAATCCTACACGAAATGGGAGGCACACGCCTGGGGTTATATCCAATTGCCAATGTCAACTGAATGGTGCAATGAAAACAAAATTGATCTCGACAGCTGTTACGTAGAAGCCTCTGTTGATGTCACCAACAACAAGTGGCTCCTTCACACTGCTTCGGCTCTCATCGAATGGATTGAACAACCCGATCCGAATCGAGATGGAACCTACATTAATGCATACTACCAACCAAATGCACGTTCGGATAGCGATGAAGATTGTATCGACAAGGGGTACAATGATTGTCGTGTTGAAAGGGAACGTGTTTTCGCCTTGGAGGGTCCCGTAAGTTACGGCGGTGGCAAATTCCCAGTCTACAGTTGAGGTGATGAACAATGCGTGTAATTATAGGAGGAGCAGGTAGAGTTGGTTCTGAATTGGCTCGTGCTATGCGTGCGGAAACGATGGATGTTGTCTTGATTGACAACGATTCAAGAGCGGTCAAGAATGCTCAGTCATTGGACGCTTTGGTGATTCATGGTGACATCACGTCCCGAGAAGCACTACAAGAAGCCGGAATTGGGGATGCAACAGTGTTCGTTGCTGTCACAGACTCGGACGATCGTAATCTCATCGCTTGTGCACTTGCAGAGGATGAATATAAGCGACAAAATGGTGTTTCAATCAAACAGAACCTGCTCTCCATTGGACGGTTTCGAAACCGGAACTATGTGGATGAACATCATCAAGGTCACCTCTCTCGTTGGGCTGCAGTCGATTATGCCATCGATCCTGTCGATGGAGCCATACAGAGGTTGGCGACGGGCCTTCGCTCATCAGCTATCGAAGAAGTGATTCCGTTTGGTCATGAAGCCTTCATCATTGAGCTCAATGTCACCAAAGATGCTGAACAAGTCATCTACCAAACGCTTGCGGAAGCAAGTCTTGGAATTGAAGGAGGATTGCCCCTTATTGTTGGTGTCAAGCGTGATGGAGAACCGAGTACCGTACCAAACAAGGATTTCACATTGATGCCGAAAGATCGAATCGCTGTGGCTACGAGTGGACTTGGTTCGTTCAGCCGAATCCTCACAGCATTCGGCCATGAATCCATTGATTTCCCTGCTCAACCACGTGTTGCTATTATCGGAGCAACGAATGTTGGTCGCCGTATCGCTGAGAATTGGCTTCGCAATGGCGCATACGTCACTGTGATCGAACGAAATCTCAGCATTGCCAACAACCTTTCAGGTTCGGATATTGGGGCTCATGCAAATTTGGACGTCATTCACGGGGATTTCCTTGATCGAAACATTCTGACTGAAATTGGAATCAATGAACATCACATCGCAATCGCAGCTCTTGAAGACGATCACGTATCCATTGCTGCTGCACTTCTCGCTAACGACATGGGCGTAACTCGCACAGGATTGATTCTCAAAGATTCGGACTTAGTAACTGTTACACAACGAATGGGTATTACCTTCGCAGTCGACATTAAGCGAGTTGCAGTAGACAACATCCTTGCACACATCCATACAAAAGCGTCTGGAGCATATGCGATTCTTTCCAACATTCCAGACGTTGTTGGAATCAGCCAAACCGTTGCAAAGGATTCAAAATTCGCAGGTAAGAAAGTCGGCAGTTCAGGTCTCCCTGAATGGTCGCGTATTGCCTTTATTCAACGAAGAAACACTGCAGGATTTTGGGAAACGCTTCGACCTGCACGCGAGAAAACCATTGTCGAAGGTGATCGACTCATCCTTTTCTGCCGACCCGATCGAGTCGCAGATCTTGAGAAGCGATTCAAGGTGTGAACATGCGGTTTGACGTACTCAACCTTATCTTGGGATGGACGCTTGTAGCGTTGACTATTCCCTTGTTGCTCTGTGTGGTTGCGACAGGGTACCTCGACAATTGGGAACTCGCCTTCAGAGCATTCTCAATCCCTGCAGGTCTTTCCCTATTCATCGGTTCAATGATGCTTCGATTTGGAACAAAACGTAACACGCACATGCGTTTACGAGACCGTGAAGCCTTCGCAGCTGTTGCGCTCGTGTGGCCTCTTGCAGTATTCATCGGAGCATTGCCGTATTGGCTTGGGGGGATGTTCCACGGACCATTTACAGAAGGCTCATCGTTTGCAGATGTGGCCCGGGGCGCAGTGAATGCTTGGTTCGAATCCATGTCTGGATTTTCAACGACTGGAGCAACCGTCATCTCCACATCGATGAGTCCAAATTGCTTACCTGGTATGGATTGTATCAATTCGCAACCGCGTGGACTGTTGTTTTGGCGATCCCTAACACAATGGTTTGGTGGAATGGGTATCATTATGCTTGGAATGATGATTTTATCTCGCGTTATTGGTGGAGGTATGGCGCTTGCTCGAGCTGAATTGACTGGACCGTCGTTGTCGCGATTGAAGCCCAAACTACAGGAAACGGCCTTGGCACTTTGGGGCCTCTATCTTGCGCTAACGCTCCTCGAATTTGGCTTGTTGTGGACAATTGGCGGTCTGGATTGGTTTGATTCAATCAATCACGCATTGACAACGATGCCTACAGGTGGATTCTCAACCTATGATGGGAGCATTGGTCATTTTGAATCCTATACCGTTGAATTGATCATCATCTTGTTCATGTTCATTGGGGGAATCAATTTTACCTTGTTGTGGTTCATTCGCGAGGGTCAATTTCGTAAGGCAACACAAGATGAAGAATTCAAGAATTATCTTGTCTACATTCTCACAACATTCCTGTTCGTCACCATCGCCCTCCTCGCAACCCGTGACTACACAACCACCGATTCGTTCATCGATTCATTGTTCCACGTTGTATCTCTTGGTACATCAACAGGATATACATCAACCGATTACATGCAATGGCCGGTTGTCACACATCTCTTCCTCTTCGTTCTAATGATTGTAGGTGCATCAGCCGGAAGCACCAGCGGTGGATTAAAACTACTGCGAATTAATCTCGCATTCAAAGTCGCTATGCGTGAACTGATTCGCATTGCACAGCCGCGAAAGGTTCAGACCATTCGAATGAATGGGGAAGTCGTTGGTAATCAACAGCTTGGTCTCATTGTTGGAATGTTGTTCGTTTGGATCGGTTTGTTTGCAATCTCCTCGATTTTGCTCGCGTTCATTGTTCCAGGTGAGGATTTTGAGTCCATTCTTGCATTGGTTGCATCAAGTCTTGGGAACACTGGGCCTACAATTGGAAATTATGGGCCAACAGAAACATGGGCAGGACTCAATTCAGGAGCATTATTGCTGACATCGATTCTGATGTGGTTTGGTCGTCTTGAACTCCTAACTGCGGTAATTCTTTTGCACCCGCACACATGGCGTTCCGAATCCAAAGACCAAGCACCTCGAGGCGCACTTGCACGACTCAAGCGAATGATTTCACGAGAACCTCATGATGAATCAGAACAAGGTCCGTTGGGCTGAATCTCTCTTGACTTCAGGTTCTGGTTCGGCCTCATGTTCTGGACTCAATTCTTCTTCATGCAGCTCTTCGAGAACAGATTCAATCACGGGGTCTTTCCACTGCTCTTCCGCCAGCTCGTACGCCTGAATCAGTGCTTTTGTGGATTTTCGAGAGACTGGCAAATTGCACAATGCAACATGCTCATCAGCACTCAGCCCTAATGCGAGTGAAACCTCAAATCGATTCGGATCACCAAACACTGGGTTTTCTTGATGCAAAGCACTCAACAGCGGCATGAATTCTCTTCTCACTGTTGATTTGCTGGTTTTGGATAAATCTGCGAGGTGATTGATGATGGCTGGACGCGCCCATGACCCAGATCGCCTCATGTAATTTGGATAACTTGGATAAATTCTGGTCGGTAATGGCGTGTTGTTCGCAACACTGGCAGATAAGGAGGACAAATGCAGGGTCCAGTAGGAAGAGTGATGCGCAAGGTCGCGATAACGACTCTCAACAGAACGATCTGCGAGAATCAATGCCTTCGAACCACGCCTCATAGCCACTTCATCGAACAGAGATGCGTTGTTCCAATGCACCCAATTCATCAAGTCGGAAGGTTGCTTGTCAATACTACGACCAATCGTAACAGCATCATTCGCAGCTTCAGAACGATACAAGGCCTCCATTCCAGGGAACACTTCCGTCGTCATATCACGCACACCTGCTTTGAGGTGTTCGCGAACCAATTCAGGGTTGAGTGTCTTTAATCCGCCCGATGAAAGCACCTGAAGGTCTCGTACAAGTGCCCGTAGATCACCATGATTTCCATTGACAAGCACATCGATAGCATCGTTCGTGTAGTCGATGTTCTCTTCACGAAGAACACGACGGGCAATTCTTCGTAATGCTTCATCTGAGACTCGATCAAACGTGATGGTCGTCAGGTGGCGTGAAAAACGATCTTTCGTATTGCGCCACGTTGATGAAGAACGCCCCCAGAGTCCCATAATATCGTTGCAAGCAAGGATGACGGGCTGTTTCGTCGCTTCGAGAAGACGTAGCAACTCGGCCTTTCCCCCAGAATCCCCAGATAGAGTAACCGATTCATCGTCTTCAATACCCTTGCGTATACGGTCCTCACTAACAGCCCGTAGACCGCCTCCAATGTGATCAACCTCATCCAAGAGAATTAGTGTACGCTGTTGAGGTTTGGATGGATCATGAAACAATGAACGATGTGTCGAAGATTGTGTTGCTGCTTTACGAATCGCTACGGCATTTCTCGAGTCACTCGCATTCAACTCAATCACCGTCCATCCCATATCCTGAGCAATGGCTCGTGCTACGGTCGTCTTACCAACACCTGGTGGGCCCACCAGAAGAATTCCCTTCTTCTTTGGCTGTCCTTTGACCCATCCATCAAGCCACTCACGAATCTTGCGTCGTTGGCTTTCGTTCCCTTCCAACTGATGTTCGGAAGTAGGCCGGTGCCGCTCAGTCCAATCGGATGCACCGCTCATAGTTTTACAACATAGCGACGGTTCATGAAGATGTTTCTTCGTTCAAAAGAACGGGAGTTCGTCAATAGCTATTCGTGATTGCGAACCATCGTCTCGTTGACGAATTGTTACTGTACCGTCCTCAACGGATTGATGGTCAATCGTGACACATAGAGGCACACCTACCTCATCAGCACGTGCGTAGCGCTTCCCAATCGATCCACTCCCATCATAGAGCGATACAATTCCGAAGGTTTGGCAACAGCGTTGATGAATAGCCTTTGCAACATCGTCCATTCCATCTTTCTCAAAGAGTGGCAAGATTGCAACGTCGATCGGTGCTATAGAGTCTGACAATTGCAGCATTCGATAAGGTTCTCCACTCTTCTCGGTTTCGACATAGGCGTGATCTAAGACGTGCCAAAGAATACGATCGATACCAAATGCTGGCTCGACAACGTGTGGGATAAACCATTCACCTGTTTCCTTCACTGTCTTTTGAACGCGCTTGACGTGTTCTGACTCAATCGTCAGAGTACGACCATCAGAGAGTGTGACTTCCAACGGAAAAGCGACATTGGCGTCAAAGGTTTCAACGATGGACTTGACCTGTCCAGCATCACCTCGGAATGCTGGACCCGCTTTTCCACCATCGATGGTCCAGCCATCGATTTCTACAATCATTGGCTCATCAAATTCCCGGCGAGCACGGAGTGTTTTTCCTGTAGCCTTTTCGTGAGCTTCCAGATCGTAACATCCTCGATGCGCAATACCGACACATTCGACCCAACCATACGAACCTTCAATCTCTACATCCCAGCAATCTGTAGCATAATGAGCCATTTCATCGGATGCATGTTGCCTGAATCGCAAACGGTCTGCATCAATTCCGATTCCGATGAGGAAATCAAACGTACGACCCATAAAGAATCCAACCGTTGGGTGTCGAACCAACGTCTTCCCAACAGCATCGCCAAGCGTCATCAGATGCGTGTTTCCTTCTCCATCAACCAAATTGAACGGAACCGAGGACCAAGACGAGAAATCATGTTCTATCGGTTGATTTGGATCGATGAAATATTCCAATTCCGCCATGTTAAATTCTCGAAGTCGAATCATGCCCTGACGTGGTGAGATCTCATTGCGATATCCTTTACCTACCTGAACGGCCCCGAATGGAAGGCGCTCTCTGAAGTGGCGATACAAGGACGGGAAGGACGTGAACATCCCTTGAGCGGTCTCGGGTCGCATGAAGCCTTGTCGGCCTGACGATCCTGCACCAATGGTTGTAGAGAACATCAAATTTTGAGCTTCAATCGGACTCCAATCGCAGGCAGAGCATGAGGGGCATACCGGAGAGGAAGCGTTGAGTAATTCCTGCAATTCAGATTTCGACAAAGCATCTGGATTTGGGTGATCATCCTCCAAAAGCGTGTCTGCTCGGCTTGCTTCTTCGCATTGTTGGCAAACAGTCATGAAATCGGAAAATTCTCCTACGTGCCCACTCGCTTCGAGAACTTCGTAAGGCGTCACTGTAGGACAGGAAATTTCAACAACGTCACCCATTGACAACCAATGATTGAGCCAAACTTGGTTGATTCTTGAACGAAGACGCCCGCCTACCGGTCCAAAGTCGTACAATCCTTTTGCGCCCCCGTACATGTCAAAAGCAGGGAGAAGGATACCACGTTGTCGTAGCATTCCTTGCAGTCGTTCAAGACGTGCGTCATCTTTGGACAAGAAATCCCCTCGTGTTCTCCTGATGAGGAGGGCATTTCAACTTGACCTCTGGAACGAAGGCTTGAATTCAAAAACCTGAGCATACAGGGCAAACCATGGGACAATCCATGGTGGCTATCACCGAAGCGGATTGCACGGGTTGTGATTTGTGCATTCCACATTGTCCGTTTGAGGCACTCCTTCCTCTCGCATCCAACCCGCCGGAACGGAAGCACAAAAAGCGACCAGTTGTTGTTGTTGCTTCACAATGCGTGGGATGTCTTTCCTGTATTGGTTCATGCCCAACGAAAGCGCTTCACGAAATCCTCATGCCACCCATTTCTACGCAATCGCCCTTGCTTTTGAATGGCAAAGAACCGGAAACAGAAACGGTCCTTCGTTGGGGCAAAAAAGGCCTTGGCTGGGCCTAAGGATGCAACGAAACAATCATATGCATCGTACCAAACCTGCAGACCACTGCGATTGGTGAAAAAAATATGCCTGAGATTACATATCTCGACAATCCGATTGATACGGATGCGTTGATGGACAAATTATGTCCACCAGTCCGCAACTGGTTCAAGGATAAATTCCCTGATTTTACACGTCCACAAAAGCTCGCAATTCCGACGATTATGGATGGAGGACATCTCCTTCTTTGTTCACCAACTGGTTCAGGTAAAACACTGACTGCTTTCTTGACCATCATCGATCAACTGGTGCGACAAGCCTTGAATGGAAAATTGGAAAAACGCATTCATTGTGTGTACATTTCTCCGATTAAAGCGCTTGCGAACGATATCCAAAAGAACCTGATAGGACCGTTGAATGAAATTTCAGAACGCTTTTTACCAGACCGTGCACAAGAAATTCGAGTAGGTCTACGTACAGGTGACACACCACAATCCGAGCGACAAAAGATGCTACGAAACCCACCGCACATTCTCATTACCACCCCTGAAAGTCTTGCTATTGCGATTACATCACCAAAATTCCAACCCATTATCAGCGATGTTGAATACATGATTATCGATGAATTGCATTCCCTTGTCCCTACGAAGCGTGGTGTTCACCTTGCCCTAACAATGGCTTACTTGGACACACTTCTGGAGCGACCCGTGCAGCGGATTGGTATTTCAGCGACCATGGAACCACTGGAGACCGTTGCCGAATATCTGGTCGCCAGCGACGATCGAGAATCAAGGGGCGATGGACAAACAGTGCACATCGCCAAGGTATCGGGTTCCAGAGAACTCGACCTTGACATCCTGTTGCCTCATCCTAAATTCAGTGATCTCCCTGTCCTGAAAGTACTTGACGAGAACATCAGTGTCATCGCCGATCTCATTTCAGCGCACACAACAACACTGGTCTTCGCCAACACGAGAAAAATGACAGAAACGCTCGTTCAACGACTCAGGCGACCAGAATTTGGTCTCGGTGAGCTTGTTGCTGGCCACCACGGATCGATGGACAAGAAAATTCGTCTGAACGTGGAGCAGCAACTCAAGAATGGGCATCTACGTGCCGTTGTGACCTCATCTTCGTTGGAGATGGGTATCGATATTGGAACTGTTGACATGGTCATTCAACTTGGTTCTCCAGGGGACATCGCTACGGCATTGCAACGCATTGGTCGTGCAGGCCACCACGTTGGCGGCATACCACGGGCACGATTCTTACCGTCGAGCGTTGATGATTTGATCGAACTCGCTGCATTACAAGCTGCCATCCAATCGGGTGAAATGGATCGCCTAGATTTCCCAGAAAATTGCCTCGACGTTGTTGCTCAGTTCCTCATCGGACTGGTCATCATCAATCAAATCGATATTGATGAGGCGTTTGAAATTGTCTCGAGTGCATGGAATTATAGAAACTTCGAGTACGATGATTTCATCGAAGTATTGGACATGCTCGAAGAAGAGAGGCGTGTTTGGATCGATTGGGAGGACAACACTTACGGTAAACGAGGTTACGCTCGAATGATCTACTACACCAACATCGGTACCATCGCACCCGACAATTCTTATCTCGTATTCAATGCTGAAGGATCCATTCTCGGCCAATTATCAGGCTCCTTTGTTTCAAACCTACGTGGTGGTGACGTCATTCTCCTTGGTGGTTCGACCTATCGAGTCACGAACATCCAAGGCACTCGCGTCAACGTATCCAGTGTTACAGGATACAGACCTACCGTACCATCATGGTCGGGAGAAGCACGCTCACGTAGCCGTGAGTTATCCTCGTCGCTTCTCTCCTTAATTCGCCATTGTATGATTTCGTTGCGCAGAGAGCAAGATCCTCGTGTGGTTCTGCGCGATGCATATGGACTCTCAAATTCTGTTTCCAATGCCATTGCTCGTCATTTGGAAGAACACACCATCGATACCTTCCAAGTACCTGAACCAAATCGTATCTTGATCGAACAAATCATTGGTGCAGGACATCCCGCATACCTCATTACAACATGTCGCGGTCGTGCGTTCAATACAGCCCTTGGTTACTTTATGGCAGGTATTGCGGAAACATCTGGTGTCAGCGTCATCGAGTTGTCCTTCGACGAAAATGGCCTGTTGATACGAACTGCTCAAGAGGTCGATCCAGGTCAGTTATACGAGGCATTCCGCTCAAACAACCACATCGAAGTGATTGAGAGATACATCATCAACACCCAAATTTTTGCCAAGCGATTCCGTGAAGTTGCTGGCCGTTCGATGATTATTCCAAAGCGCGTTGGTGCGGAAGAAATCAGTCCTCAACAATTTCAACAAAAAGCTGAGGCTCTTCTCACACGACACAGAACGATGGAAGGTTCGTTGCTGATGAGAGAAGCCAAAAACGAGGTATTGTTCGGCGATATTGACGTCTTTGGACTCAACCAATTCCTTGAATCGTGCATCGAGGGAGATGCACGAATCGTCCATACCAAGGTCACAATTCCATCACGACTCGGAATGAGCCTGTACATGTCGGCCTTCGAGGACCTTATGTCGATGAAGACAAGGGCATTCCTCGTCAAAGACATCGATCCTGAAGTGCTTCGCCGCCTAATGGGTACTCGCAGTCTAGCGACCGAAATGACAGCGGAACAGTTGAACAAGTACTACAGCGATAAAGCACCAGTACCACATTCACCTGAAACACTGTATGAACTGATGCAGCACGGAGGTGGTCTTGATCGAGAATTCAACAATCCACTGTATCGTGAAAAAATGGAAGGTATCGAATTGGATCTGATAGAATCCTGGGTTGAAGAACTTTGTAAGTCTGGAAAAATCACAAAAATTAACGGGACCGGTCAAGATGATATCGACGGCAAATGGTTCAACCCGTTCATGGCAGAAATACACGGAACATTGGCATGCTTGGCAGAAAGTGATTCAAGTTCCATTGTCGACCTTCGTGACTTCGATACCAAGAATATGTCCTTTGAAATCGCCACTGAATTTGATGGGACAACGCCAACGGCATGGAAGACCATGTCCGTTGGGGATCCGCACGAAGCTCTTCGTGTAAAAATTCTCGAGATCCTTGGATCTGAAGGTCCGAAAACAACTGAATCACTTCATCAGAGACTTCCTTTCCCAGAAAAATCTGTTGACCGTATTGTCCACGAATTGGAGACTCGTAACGTCATCTCCGTTGGATTTTTCACACAAACCGATGATGCTGAATTGATTTTGAAAGTCGATGAACATCGAATCACCGGTGGAGAAGAAGAGGTTGTTGAGTACCGGTGGATTCAGAACCTCGTCTTGGACAAATCGTTCAAGAAATACGCCGATGTGTTTGACGCTTTCAACGAGCACGTGTTGGTTCAAAAGCAGCAAGAACTCCTCTACAGAATCGAAGATTTCCGTTTC
The DNA here is from genome assembly GCA_036158745.1 of Thermoplasmatota archaeon. GTDB lineage: Archaea > Thermoplasmatota > Poseidoniia > Poseidoniales > Poseidoniaceae > MGIIa-L2. The sequence continues at coordinate 174 of JAYYFM010000010.1, read as the reverse complement.
AAGGATTGGAAAGATTTGCAACTTGATTCCGATGTTGTCAGTGGACGTTTGCTTCACAATCGAATGGGATATACGACGAAGAACAACATCCCTATGCTCTTGGGCTTGAAACCTGAGCCATGGATCGGGGCTATGGAAGAAGAGGTTCTCTCCAAACTCCATCCAGATGAAAAC
>JAYYFM010000009.1:0-14135 GCA_036158745.1 Thermoplasmatota archaeon | reverse complement strand
GATCCTGACTACAATCGAACTGTCATCACATTTGCGGGCACAATCAAGGAAGTTGAGAATGCTGCCATTTTACTGATTGAAAAGGCCATTGAAGAAATCGATATGAGAATGCATACTGGAGAACATCCTCGCATGGGATGCGTCGATGTGTGTCCATTTATTCCAATTTCAAATGCAACAATGGATGATTGTGTCGAAGTTGCGGTTCGCGTTGCGAAGAAAATTGCACAATCGAATGTACCTGTTTTTTTGTATGGTTTTGCAGCAACTTCGGACGAACGAACCTTGCTGTCAACCCTAAGAAAGGGTGAGTATGAAGGTTTGACTGCTCGCTTTAACAATACAACAGAATTGCATGTTGATGCGACAAGACTTCCTGATTTTGGATCAAATCAATGGAATGAAACATCACAAAAATCTGGAGGAATTACAATAGGTGCTCGTGATATTCTTCTTGCTTACAACGTCAACATAGTTGATGCTGATCCCTATGTAGCACAGCAAATTGGCTCCATAGTTCGCAGTTCTGGTCGACTGATTAAATCCGCTGATGGAGAACGAAGGTTCCGGACGAAAGGCCTCCTCCTTCATGTGCAAGGCATGGGTGTTCCTCTCGAATCACACAACATGAGTCAAGTGTCGATGAATTTACAAAATTATCACGTTACAAATCTTCACCACGCATACGACACAATTGAAAGTCTATGCAAAAACATGGGGAGTTCTACCAAAGGAAGTGAATTGGTGGGATTGGTGCCACTCGAAGCCATGATCGCAGCCGGACAATGGTACGGCGGAAATGACCAGTCGGATGAAGAATGCATTGATACGGCCATCAAACATCTCGGATTGGACTCTATTTCACCTTTCAATCCAAATGAACGTATTATCGAATGGGCTCTTGAGGAGGGAAGGCAATGACATGGGCAGATGTATCACTGAGAGAGTTCCAAGATGCGCTTGCAAGCAGTGCGCCAACACCTGGCGGTGGGTCAGCAGCGGGAGTTGCGCTTGGCCAAGCTGCTGCATTGGCGGTGATGGTAAGCGACTTAACACTTGGAAACGAAACATTGCGTGAGGGTTGGGCTATTTCAGAGCAAGTGAAGACTATCGCCATTCCACTGTTGGAAGAAGGCCTGAGACTCGCCACGGAAGACAGTGAAGCCTTCGATAGGGTGGTTGACTCGTTTAAGTTACCCAGAGATACGGACGAATTCAAAATTGAGCGAAGAGATGCAATACGGTCTGCAACACTTGGTGCTGCAGAGGTCCCGTATCGAACTGCAGTATCAGCCCTTCATCTTCTCATGTTGCTGCCTGAACTTGCAAGCAAAGGTAATCCGAATGCCGTATCAGATGTAGGTGTGGCAAGTCTCCTTGCATCTGCTGCCCTCAAGGGAGCAATTTTCAACGTTGAGATCAACCTGCAATCATTACCAGAGGATTTTGGTATTGACATGCGCAAGGCTCTTCCAGGTCTTATCGAGGATGGCCGAATTTATTCAAGACAAGCCATGGATGCTGTTCGTGATCGATTATCGGACCAGTGAGCCCGTTGATATTTCCCCGTCAATGGTAACGAGTTTGACAACATCGTTTCCATCGTCTGCCGCCAGCATCATTCCTTCACTAACAACACCGCGAAGCGGCCTAGGTTTGAGATTTGCAACAAACACAACCGATTTGTTCACCAATTCCTCTGCTGTATAATACGCCTTAATCCCGGCGCAGATTGTACGACCATTTTCACTTCCATCGTCCAAGTGAACAACATACAACCTGTCCGCATTCGGATGATCTTCAACGGAAAGGATTTTTCCGACTCTTAATTCTACTTTCATGAAGGTATCAAAATCGAGATACTCGATACCTTCTAATGGTTCTTTTTCCATATTCTTCTTCTCCTTTTTTCCACCCTTGACTGCATGAGTGATGTTTTCTGAATCTGTATCTTCTTCTACGAGTGATTCTTCTTTACTAACGATTTCATCCACATCCAGTCGCTGGAAGAGTGGCTCATAATCTTGCGTTGGCGATTGGGCTGGCACGGACCAATCGATTGCATCATTCCACTGCATCTCTTCGAGAGCATTCTCGATACCCAACATGTTCCAGAGTTTACGTGCACTGAATGGTAAGAATGGCTCGGTTACAATGGCAAGATAACGGCAAATCCTCCAGCCCATGGCGAGTGATGAGAGTGCCTCTGTCCGTCCTTCGGCATCAGTATCAGTTTTGAGATGCTTCCATGGCATGGATGATTGGAGGAGTTGATTTCCGTGCTGTGCAGCGGTCATCGCAGTTCGTAATGCTTCTTTGTATCGGTGACGCTGAAGAGAATCTGTCATTGATTGGTGAAGACCCACAAGTGTTTCGCAGAGCTCTTCGTAATACCTAAGTTCGTCGAAGGATGGGAGGGTTTCACCATCTGGCGTGTCAGGCAAACGAGCTGAGAGGGAGAGAACGCGGTTGGCAAAATTGCCATAGGTGGCGATGAGTTCGTTGTTGATTCGGTCAACGAATTCATTCCAAGTAAAATCAGTATCATGCGATTCTGGCATATGGATGCTGAGATAGTATCTCAACGTATCCGGATCAAATCGCTCCAAGAATGAGGGAAGCCAGATAGCGTGTTTCCTAGATTTTGAAAACTGGCCACCGCCCAGCATGAGGTATTCCATTGCAGGAACATTATCTTCCAAACGAAGGTCACCGGAGTTAGGAAGTTCGACTGGGTCCTCTGAGGTTTTGCCTTTTCGTACGTGGTTAAGGCCCATTAGGATGGCGGGCCAGATCACAGTATGGAATGGAACGTTGTCCTTGCCAAGGAAGTAATAGTGACGCTGTTCGTATTCTTCATTTTCAAGCCACCACTCTTCCCAATTAGATCCATCACCGTGTATTTCAGACCAAATCTGCGAACATGTAAGGTACCCCTGAACAGCTTCGAACCAGACATAGATGCATTTGCCATCCCATTCAGAGCCTTCGAGTGGGACATTAATCCCCCATTCGAGGTCCCGGGTGACAGCTCTTGGGCGCAATCCCATGTCAAGCCATTGCTTTGTCATTGCACGTACGTTAGGTTTCCAAACAGCGTAGTTGTTCTCAGCATGCTGTTCAAGGGCTTTTTGGAACAAATCGAGTCGATAGAATAAGTGGTCTGTATCACGAATTTCAACCTTCAATTCAGGATTCATCTTTGACACAGGATTCTTGAGTTCTGATGACTCGTACGTTGACCCACAAGCATCGCACTGGTCTCCACGTGCACCATCTGCACCACAAGAAGGACACGTTCCCTCGATGTATCGGTCGGGGAGGAAACGTCCACCACCGTCTGGGTGGACTTCGTAATATTGCTGCATGGTTCTTTTTTCAAAGAATCCAGCATCGTAGAGAAGACGAAAGTTCTCTTGGACTTTTTCTTTATGCCTTGAATCACTTGTTCGGTTGAACAAAGAGCCACCGTAATCAATACCTCTCGCATCGACATTCGGCATCCACGTACAACCCAAATCAAGGAGTGCCTTTGTGTTAATTGCATGATATTCATCGACCACATCTTGTGGAGAAACACCATCCAGTTCCGCAGTAACTGTGATTGGCGTACCATGTTCGTCAGAACCGGATACCATCAGTACCTTGTTCCCAAGAGCACGCTCAAACCGAGCATGAATGTCAGGAGGCAGGTAGCAACCAGCAACGTGACCCAGATGCAGTGGCCCATTCGCGTACGGCCATGCAACGCACACAAGAACGTGGTCACCATCGGCCATATCCATCGGTAACAGGCATTGATTTTCAAATCAACCCTTTTGTTTATTCAAAAACAACATTTTCAAGAAGAAGAAGTTCTTGGCTAGTTCATCCAACGGACAGGAGTTCACGTCCATCATGAACCTCACATTACTCATTTTTTACACCGTTCTTGCGCTTGGCGTATCGTTTCTCTGCTCAATTCTTGAGGCAGTTGTACTCTCCATTCCGAACACACAGGTCGCTGTGTGGGAAAAAGATGGAAACCGACGCGGGCAGTTGTGGGCGAAACTGAAAGCAGATGATGCAGTAAAGCCCCTTACCGCTATACTAACACTCAATACGATTGCACACACAATGGGTGCCGCAGGTGTAGGATCCGAGGTACAGAATCAGTTTGGGAATGAATATCTCACCATTGCATCCGTGATTCTAACGTTGGCTGTTCTCTTTCTATCCGAAATTATCCCAAAGACACTTGGAACCGCTTATTGGCGGCAACTTTCTTTGATCACAGGCATCATTTTGAATTCAATCACAATTGCATTGGTCTTCATCATTGCACCAATTCAATGGATGAAGAAGATACTTCCAAGTGCTGATGGACAATTGGTCACGAGAGATGATTTGGTTGCGCTTGCTGATCTTGGCGAAGAAGAGGGCGCGTTAATGGAAGATGAAGAAACGGTGATACACAACTTATTGCGCCTTCGTGAAATCCCAATCACAGAGGTTATGACACCTCGAGTTGTTGTTACTGCCTTGCAGCATGACATGACAATCCGCCAGGTATTGGATGAATATCCTGTTCTACGATTTTCTCGTATGCCGGTGTTTTCCGAATCGATAGATGATGTCCAAGGAGTGGTTATTCGCTCTGAATTGTTGCTCGCAGCGAGCAGAGATGAATGGGGCCGGGGCGTATCAGAGTTCATGAAACCAGTCGAATTCCTCACGACGAAACAAAGTGTCGATGTTGCACTTGATATGTTGCTTGAACGGCGTCAGCAATTTGCAATCGTTCAAGATGAATTCGGAGGAACGTCAGGTATTTTGACCATGGAGGATGTGTTAGAAACTCTCCTGGGCGAAGAAATTGTTGACGAGCTTGATGAAGTTGATGACATGCGAGAACTTGCTCGTGAACAAGCAAGTTCATCTGAAGATGAGTGAATGTGCTTCAAGCCATGTTCGAATTAGTTCATTGCGAACGTCGTTTTCTTGTTCATAGGCATGTCTGAGTTCTTCGACAATGTGATAGTTGAACCTTGACTGTGCTTTCCTGTGAACGTTGATCAAGAGTTGGGCATGTTTGAGGCCTAGTGTTGTATCGTGCTTCGCTTGAATGAGTATCGTAGGGCATTGCGGTAAGCCCCATTCGGGAGATCGTAGAAACTCAAGTGATGGTACTTGGTGTCGTGGTGGATTGATTCGATTGTAATAACGTAGCAACCGACGCATCATAGGACGTTGCAATTTCTTTGGAATTTTTAGATAATCACATGTTTGATTGTTGATGTATTCATAGGAGGTAACTGGTGACTCGAGAATCAAGCCTTGAACATTTTTCGAAGTCTTCAGTTGTGGTCGCAATACGCGCTGAGCGACAAATCCTCCAAGACTATGCCCATGGACCAAAAATCCATTCTTAAGCCACCCACGATGCTCGAAATGAACCAATACACTCTCAAGATCATAACATACATGCATAGCAGCCCAATGAGGGACACGTTTGTTTCCTCCATGTGCTCGCATTTCGAACAAGACGCAATTGTATCCTAGGTCCTGAAACAAAGCACTTCTTCCTACCATATTCGGTGCACGAGAATTCCATCCGTGAATCAATATGGCAAGTGGTCTATTCGGATTCCAATCTTGCTTCAGCCAGCGAACAGGGTATCCTTGTATATCTATTGATTCCCATTCCCAACCAGTAGGCGCTTCAACATCTTCTCGAATGGTTGGCAATCGTAACATGAATCCAAGGCAGAGAGCGAACCACATGTCAATGAGTATGATCGGTGCAAGGAGCACGACGAAGAACGTGTTCGATGATGCAACGAGTCCTAGTGTTATGAATATCCATGTGACTGCGTGAGCAAAGAACGCTGAAAAGCGGTGCGAAGTCATGTGGATGAAATCCTTCAGTCTTCGGATGTTTCTTCAGATGATTCTTCATTTTCATCTTGTTCGGATGCTTTTTCTTCACGGACTTTTGCACGCTCTTCAACACGCTTGGCATATTTTTCTCCGAACTGACTCATGCTCTCAAGTCGTGCACGGAATCCCGAGGTGGCCTTCTCTTCTGGCACATATCGTACGAGGTACGCTCCAAACATCAAATCAAAGAGACCTTGGTCGAGTTCACTGTTGCGGGAGAATTGCCAATTCACAACCCATACAATCATCAGAACCGCTCCGATTGATGTCATGACGATCGGTGCAGTACCGCCATCGGAGATTCGTCCGGCTTGGATGAATACCATAATGAAACCAACCAGAGAGAGAAGACCGATGTTGTTCACAAACAAGCTGTGTAAGAAGAGAGGTTTGGAACCGTCACCACGGATGTATCGAGTTGAAGACGTGTATTGACCTAGATTACGTCCAGTGTAAATTGGCAAGAATATTGCGTTGAAGAAGAAAACGATAATCGCAACAAGGAACAAAATGGTTGTTTCCAATCCACCGCTTGAACCACCAGTGAGTGCTGACATAACAAGAGCAGCAATCAAAACTGAGAAATTAGCAATGAAATTAACCCACCAACTGATGACTCGACTCAATTTCGGAGCAATCTCAAATTCCGAGGAAAGGCTTGCTGGACGTGCTTTCTTGACCTTCGGCTTCTTTTCCTTCTTGGGTTTTGCCGCCTTCGCTGCAACAGGGACTGCTTCAGCAACCTTGGCTGCTTTGACTGCTTTGGCAGCTTTTGCTGGTGCTTTCTTGGTTTCCTTCGTTTCATTTGATTCAACTTTGTCAAGTAGTCCCATATAATCGCCTCATTCATGTGTACATTTCTGAGATTTGCTTGTAAATTGCAAAATCTCCAGATTCTACAAACGCAGTAATCGAAGAGTCTGGCATGTTTCCGAGTTGTTCATCGATGATCTTGAAAAATTCGCCACGACGCTCATCATCAATGGATGCAGGATCTGCACCCACTTCTTTGAACAACTCAAACCCGTCAGATGCGAGGAAGGTTTCAATTGCTTCCTCTGGCAATTCATCGCCGAGCAAATCGTTGACAATCGTGAAAAATTGTGAGAACAACACGTCTGCATCATTCATTTCTTCCGCTTCAGTAACTTCTTCTGATTCGGCAGAGTTGTCATCATCAGACGATGATTGGACTGGTTTGGATTGGCCCTTCAATAAACGTCGTTCTGCCATTAATTCCTCTAGTTGTGGAACGAGTTCTCTGAGCGCATCTTTATCTCCCAGGGATTTCGCTTCTTTGTAGAGAGGTTTGAGTTCTCGAAGTTTGTTTTCGACTGCAGTCAGTCGATCCGGTTCTTCCTCATCTAGCAGTTCAACAACAGGGGCGCCTCTGGCTTGATTGAGGGCTTCTTCTCGCTCTTTCTTCCGGAGGACAATGATGTCCCTGTCGAGAGAATGACCAAAGCGATCGGAATATCGGTCGAGAAGGGAACCCGATTCACCAGAACCTAATCGATCGATTGCGCCATAGATTTGTGGCAGGGGTTTTGCGGAACGCTTAGCCCAAAGATCACCGTATTCATTCTTCGCTTCTTCGGGCTGAGATGGTTCTTGTGCAGGTGGCATCGCATTTGCCTCAGGAAGTGGTGGAAGAGGGCTAGGAGGTAATGCGGCTGCTGGCAACGGTTCAGGTGATGGCACAGCAGGGAGTGGGGGAAGAGGCGCACCAGGAAGTGGTGGCATATCAGGGAGTGGAGGCAATGGAGCAGCAGGAACATCTGTTGATTTGTTCTTTTTTCGACGTCGCACGCAATCACCTCTAATGTGAGTGGGTGGGATACTACCCTTGAACCTTACCACAATTGGACCATGAAAATACCCGTATCGGCTCATGAAGAATCAGACCAATTTCGCCCATCCTTTAAGGCTCAAAAATGTCGCAGCGGATTCGGAAACCTGCAGTTGATCGCCAATGGATACATCATGTTCGTCTTCCCCAAATCTCAAGATGGCATCATCGACAACGATTTCGACGACCAATGTCTTGTCTTGACCAAAAACAAACGCTTCACTCAGAGCATCAAACGGCTGACTCCCCTCAGCATCTAGTCTATGAAGCGGGAATTCCGTAACACGCATACCAGTTTTTCCATGCAAAGATGTAGGCCATCGTATTTGCCTCCGAACATCGATCGTAACCACCTCATCGGTTTCCCCTGCTGCCCCCAGAACAATTGAAGCATCGGACTTCACCAGATCGAGGAACAATCCTTGATGTGCTCCAAGTCTGGAGATTTGCCCATTCGCCACAGAAGTACGACGCTCTTCATGGAGAAACATATCGGCAAGTTTCTTGATGCTAGCTGGACCTTTACCCGGTTTGCCCTCTCTCTGGAGATTGTCCTTGAGTCCTAGGTGTAGATCTTTCATCACAGTTGTCGAACCTTCGTCTTCTTGTGCGATTGTGACAAGTTTGTTGATAAGCGTTGGAATTTGCATACGAATTCGCTTCGTCCAACCGTTCGCAGTTGCATCATTAAAACGAGTCAATCCTCCTTGAACATCAACACCTTCACCACGAATATGCGATACCAATTCTCGACGAGCTTCTGAATCGAGATGAAACAAGGCTGGATCTCTGTAGTGCAGGTGGAATCCTCGATGACCAGAAAAGGTGACTTGAAGGAATTGTTGATCAAATCCAAATTCAGGCTCAAGGAAATCGTTCCACAATGCATGCGCTTGTTCCTGAATTACCGCCAACATGGCAGGAAAATCACGATCCGTTACACCTGGAAGGTGATCACCATCGAGATCAAAAATCAGATCAGCACCTTGCCAATTCTTGTCGTCCATTTTCAGTTCGTACGGTTTTTGCCAATACGCTGTCGAATAGAAGCATGAGTGCATCGCACGTTCAGAGAGAAATTGACGTAGCTCCCGTTCATTCCGAAACGACTTGTGCCGAAGTGGGGGCGCTCCACCAAACGGAATGAACATCCACTCTCGTTTCGGCATTCTCGGTGGACGCCAGAACGTGGAAGAGCGATAGTATTGACCAAACCGGTGTGCAAAGCGCGCCCAACCGGTTGAAGCCATGAGAGTCCCTATCGCTCACAGTTCTTGAACGAAACCCTACTGGTTCTTCATGTAGAATTTTTCTTCAGTCTCGCCAACGACCGTGACAGTATCTGCACCTGTCTGCTCAACATAGTGCTCCCAGCAATAGTAGTGTTGGTTGTGGGCCATGGATGATCCAAATGTGAGTCGTACACCACATTCATGACATCGTGGACCAATTTCGCCGTTAGGTGCTTGGGCAAGTTGAACATGTTCGTGGGGCATTGTCTCACCTAATTGCTGCTGGAGGTCTCGGTTCTAAAATGTCTTGATGAATTTAATTCATTCAATGGTACTGTTGCTCACCCAGTTTAACAAATCCAGAGCAACCTCACACGACTCACTTACTTCGATGTGTTCATCGTTGAGGTACTTCTCTAAAACTGGAACAGCTTCACGATTCCCGATGGCCCCTAGTGCTTCGGCAGCTTCGTGTCGAACCATGACGTGTTCTTCCTCATCCGATAGAATCTTGATCAACGTGGGTAGGGCTTCATCCATCTGCATTTGCCCAAGAACATAGGCCAATTCATGACGCAAGAGTGCGCTTGAAGATGAGAAGCCATCGCAGAGAGCGAGGCATGATTCTGGCGTTCGGATATTACGGAGTTTGAACACGGAGCGCATACGATGAAACATCTTTTCATTTTCGTCAAGGAGGGTGTTTCGCAACTGACTGAGTTGTTCAGATTCAGATGCTGGTGCTGGATCGACGGAACCATATTCGCTGACTTCTGGACGAGCAACCATGTTGTTCACTCCACAGCCCCAATAAAGGACAGTTCTTCGACGTTGAAATCTTCTCGAATCATACCAAGATCTTGGCCCTCTTGCAAGAAACGGCGAATCGATGAACGGCCTTCCGGTTTGTAGTCAATGGTTCGGTCATTCACATACATTGTTACAAATTTTTGATTGGTTTCATCGTCGATACCACGGCCCCAGGCTTTAGCAAATTCTAGGGCTTCTTCTGGATGAGCAATTGAGTGTTCAATGCTCATTTTCGTATACATTGTGATGTCTTCCATGACTTCTTGTCCCAGGTCTCTACGAACGACATTACCGCCAAGGGGCATAGGCCATCCACCAGTGCGCTCGTTCCACCAAACTCCGAGATCAATCAGTACGTTCAAGTCGTGTTCGACATAGGTCAGCTGTCCTTCGTGGATGATGAGTCCACATGCATACGTATCGTCCAAGATACGTGGAATAATTTCATCGAAAGGAACGACCTCGACCGATACATCACCCCAAGCAAGACGTAATCCAAGATAAGCCGAAGTTTTCAGCCCTGGCACGGCTATGACAGAGGACTTCGCATCTTCAAGCGATAGGCCTTGTTTGGCAACAATCATCGGACCGTAACCTTCTCCCATCGAGGCACCGCAGTTCATCAAAGCATAATTCTCAGCAATATCTGGATAAGCATGAATGGACACCGCAGAGACTTCAAGTTCGCAATTTATGGCACGATGATTGAGCGTCTCAATGTCCTGTAGTTCATGGACGAAATTGTACCCTGGTGTTGGAAACGCGTTGGTTGTCATGGCGTGAAACATAAAGGCATCATCGGGGTCTGGGGAATGGCCAATGCGTACGATGAGGTTGCCTTGTTCATCTCGTGGAAGATTCGCCATGTTCTTTCCAAGAACGTTTCATTCAAGAACCAACCGCATCGAATAGAAAACAAAATTATCTCACAATTAACGGATTGTTTATGTAATTGTTGAACCTGTTCGACGCATGGAAACTGAGGTGCCTTTTCGAAATATCCTCGTTCTTGTTTTGATCGGAGGAATATTGTTAGGTTCATCCAACGTAACTGCAACAGATGATTTATTTTTCAACGAGGTCATCGAAATTCCTGATGCCGACGGTGGAAAACGGACCATTGAAGTCGATGCATCTGGCAACGTCTTTGCATCCTTTGGAACAGAGTTGTACAAGTTGTCGGACTCAGGCAACGTCTTGGAGGAGCGAACGTTCTCCAAAGAAATTATTGCAACCACAATCTCACCAGACTCAACAAGACTTGCAGTAACGCTGAAATCAGGTACAATTGGAGAAGATTCGATCTTTGTGCTTTCCACAGGTGATTTAAGCACACTTGTCTCTAGTGATGCGACTAAAACGAACGCCTACATTCTCGAGTGGTCTCCCAACGGAGGCCTGTTGTATTCGAATGCTCCGGAGAACGGGATAATTCAACTCAATCGCGACACGCTTGTAGCAGAGGCAACCTACGCAGGCAATCATACTGGTGCCATGACGTGTGTTGACGTATCCAGTAACAGTGGGGCGGTTCTGACCGCAGATGCAAATGGCCTCATGCAGTTGTGGGATGATGAAGATGGTGCTATTCTACAAGAGATACAGCTCCAATCGACGATTCACGATTGTGCGTTTGGAAATGATGATGCGTACTTTTCGGTTTCAACTCCCGCAGATGGAATACGCAAATGGACGTTCTCAGGTTCTGAACTCAAACCGATTGAACTTCACGAAGCGATACAATATCAGTTTACAGCAACTTCCAACGAAGTCATTGCTCTCAAAATGACTCCCAATCCTCACTTTATTTTCTATGATTATCTCGATGAAATGATTGTTGATAATATTACAATGTTCCATACATTTGATGATCATGTATTGCTCTCGGACGAAGTTGGAAGGATTACAAGCATCATGACCAATTCGAAAATCGATTCTATCGTAATGTATGGCACCTCGATTCAGCGAATTGGGGTTGGAGAATCTGGCATCGATACCGATGGCGATGGTGTTCCAGATTCTTTGGATGGTGATGATGATGGCGATGGAATAGAGGACAATTGGGATTTGAATTGTGCAGATGTTGGAATTTCTTGTGAACTCCTCCCCGATGAAAATCTCATCCGAACCATCGATTTAAATCTCAATGAGACCAGCGTCATCGTGAAGCAAACATTCACACTGAGCAAAGCGAAGTCCTCTAGCATTCGTGATTTATCACGCTTGTCACTCGACACAGATGTTCGGTTGTCATCAGAAGAAGCACAACTCTTTGCTGATGCTGTTTGTAACAATCTTGACCAAGATACAACAAGCATGACAATAGCTGAAAAGGTAAGCATTGAAAATGCTACACTGAACTTTGTGAAAATGGAATGTTCCGTGGAGGTCGGGATGACGCTTGTTCCTTCAAATGATAGGACATCACACATTCGATTCTCGATTTCATTGACTTACGATTTCGACACCAGCATCGCATTGGATAATACTCAAGTTCAAGTCGAAAATCATCGATTCCATGCAGCAGGGAGTATGACTGAACTGAGTGATCAGCATCCGATTCGGATTACGGTCAGTGGTCCGTCCATTGCCACCAAGGAATACGTCCCATGGCACGTTCAAGAACTTCAAGTCACAATGGATGTAGAAGTCGTGGAAATTGAAGGTGAGAATCTCTCCCCTACGAGCATACTGTCATCCCCAATCATGATTGCAGTGGTTCTTGTGGGAATTTTTGTCATCGGATTTGTTTCCCAACGACTATACGACCGAATGTCTCAATCAGGTTACGATATTGTCCTTGATGACGACGATGAGGATCTTATCGAGGATGAAGATGATGAGGCGTTTTTCGTAGAAGATACACATGAGGATGAGGTAGAAGAAGAAACTTTTTCCAAACCCCAAAGACGAGCGCCTCCTCGTAGAAGGTCGGTTGAGCAAACATCGAAACGTGTCCCTGTCCGATCCAAGGAAGCGGCCCAGGCAAAGGAACTTCTTCAACAATCTTCGAATGAAGTAGTCCGTAAACGCAGAGCTCGTCGCTCCGAACATGATACAGTGACAACCAAGCGGAGAAAACTCAGTGATACGCAACCCATCGATCCAAAACCAAGGAAGCGTAGAGCCGTTAAACGTGATACATCAACGGATGACGACATGGATGAAACATTGAAACGATTTGTATCCGACTCACCAGAGGAATGAAACGGGTTCCTCCAACGAACAACAGCGCATGAGATATTCTTGCAATCCTTCAACATGCTCTGCGTCAAGTCGATTGAACACTTCACCGAAGTATCGGTTCAATCGTTCGAGTGACATATCAGAATGAAGATGAGCATGGAGAAGTACTTTTTCTCGAGTCAATGGGTCTTTCTCAAAAGCATCCAAACGTTCGAGTAGTGCTTGATGTGCTGCTTGAACGACTTCAACAGGCGTGTCTTTTCTGGCAGCAAATACGCCAAATACCATTGGCTGTCCTGTCAATTCCAACCATGCCTGGCCCAAATCGAGTTGGACCAGTTCAGGATTGGATTTAGCTCGATCAAGGGCACGATCGCCAATCAGCAATGCTCCATCGCATCGTTCCAACATCGTGTCCAGATCAGGCCCCATTTCAACTGGACGGGGGTCTAGGCCACGTTGTTTGAGGAGGAATTTGAGAAGTGCAACAGAAGAGGACGAATCTGTCGGTAAGGCAATGTCCCTCATTTCCTCAAGAGGACGATGTCCAAAGACAAGGACACTACCGACCTCTCCTTTCGAGCAAATTCCTATTTCGGGAACCAGTGCTAATTCGTCATGATGTTTTGCGAAGTCTGCAGCTGGAATCGGAGCTAAAACACAATCACGACGTAGAAGATGCCCAGTCAACCATGAGGGGGGAGCAGGTAGGACGTGGAAGGATTCATCCAATCCAACGAACAATGGGTCACAATTCATGAACGCTACGCGGCCAATGGTGCTCATCCATCGTGGCTTTTGTTGCATCATCACATCACCTCATGCCATTGGGAGCCTTTTTGCAGGTTTTGGAGGCACATACTCTTCGAATTCTGTGTAAATGGTATTCCGCTTGACGGGTATACAGCCTGCATCATTGATCAATTTCGATAATTGTTGCAGGTCGTGCGTCAGTGGTGCAGTAGAACCTGCTAAGTGCATAATGGATTCTTGTTGAACCGTTCCGTCAATGTCATCAGCACCAAATGTACCCGGGGGGCAGTTAGCGTAATAACGGACAAAGACACCCGTGCGAAAATAATCTATACTATTAAACGTTAAACTTATTTCCGTGTCTTCTTCCTCAGCTCTTTCTAAAC
>JAYYFM010000008.1:2013-14286 GCA_036158745.1 Thermoplasmatota archaeon | reverse complement strand
TCTCTTCACGTTCTGCAGCTGTATCCCGGCCAAACAAGCCGAAGATTCCATCGATGATGTTGTCCATCCAACTCGCTTGGCGAACAGAACCAACTGTTGAATCAACCATCTCATCCATTTCGGCACCATCTCCACTCATGCGCCTTGTGGCTTTCTGAACGAATCCCTGCTCTGTGAGCATCTTGACATCTGAGGTTACGTCCCTGTCAAGTTCAAGTTCAGGCGCTTCGCGACCAAAAGAGCCAATGGTTGAGTTGAGTTGTTCTTTGTTGAGTTGTGTGTCACCTTGCAATGAAGTTTCTTTTTCCCAGACCCCTTTTGCTTCAGCATCGTAGACATGCTTCATTTTCTTCATGATTTCAGAACGACGGAATTCATGGTCCTTCGTGACGCGGGTTCGCCTCATCAGTATGACTCCAATGAGGAATCCAAGACCATACCACACAGTGGAATAGACCCAAGAAAGTGAGAGGATGTCTGCTAATGGCGTGACAATTACATGGAGTGCACCCATAACCAGTAAAGGCAAGGCAAACAGTCCAATCGAGGAGGATTGTCTGGTTGCCATACCACCGACTCGTTCGTTTTCTTCTTATGCATTCGCCTTGGTTGTTTCATCAACGGTCCCGTGATGCACGACCCTTTCGAATCAAACCATCGAACAAACCAATCGTGAAACCTGTATGAAGAATCAATAGACAGAATGGAACACCAAGAATATGAGAAGGCCCATTCTTGGCAGAAAGAAGACCAGAGAGAAGCAAAACGGCCCCATATGCTCCAATCAAGATCATCGACCACATTGGATTGAAGAACAGCAGCATCGATGTGGCAATGAGGCCAAACAAAGGCAAAAGCTCGCGAATAACGAGGCGACGCGGGTGCTTGAGCAACACTTTGGTTCGCCAGAAACCATAGCGGTGGCTCATCAAAAACCACGACCTAAACGATGTTCTGCGTCGCATTTTTGCAACAGCATTTGGAGTTCGACATAGAACGTATCCGGCCTTGATCAATCGCATGCTCAAATCACTGTCCTGACTTGTCAGAAACGATTCATCCCAACCACCCACGTCCTCCAATGCAGAACGTAGATGCAAGGCAAAAGCAGGGACGTTGGTTTTCCCTTCCTCGTGGAATTGAGCGAATTGTCCTGTGCCACCTCCGAATGGGTTGCTCAGTGTTGCATCGATGATTGATTCAATCGTATTCTTTGCCGAACTATTTCCAACTACACGACAGCCAATTCCTGCAAGCCGCTCATGTTTGGATTTGAGCCGTGTCCAGGCTTCTTTCATTTGAACGAGATGATCTCGTTCAATCTCAATGTGACCATTGAATTCGAGAAGGTGTGTGATGCTGTCCGGGAGGTGTTGCAGTGCCAAATTTCGTGCATGAGGCACGAATCTACTCGGATTGTCCAATAGACGAATCGATGGATGTTGGTATGGATCGAGTCCATCGCAAATTCTCTGAACAATCTCCTTAGTAGCATCTGTAGAGCCTCCATCAAGGACCAAAATCGTGTGTTCGTTTGCTGGGAGGGATTGGTCGATGAGGGATTGAAGACACGGTTCGATGTAATCTTCCTCATTCAGAACAGGCAGCACTGTTGCCAGCCATGGTTCTGTTGCGCCCATAGGCTGCTCTGTAGCAAATCTGTTTTGATACTTCACATTCACAAGCAGGTTGAAAAGCCGTTTCCTTGTCCTGACGGTATGGACCTCAAACCGTTAACCTACAACGGACGGGACGAGGGTATCGAGATCGCATTGCATACAACACTCCGGCCTGGCGATGACGCAGAGAATATCGCAATGGCGATACAAACACTGTTTCCTGATGCAATTGTTCCCGATGTAGAGACGCAAACATTTCCCAGCGAGCAATTTGTTTCGATTGAATGTAAGCATCTCTCCTTTGAGGCATTTTTGGAACAGCTTCGCAAGCAGTCGATTCTCGACACTGCAATGGATGCAATGGGCAAGAATTTGAACAAACAGAAAACTACGTTCCGCATTTCTCGCTTAGCCGCATTTGCAGGTAAAATTGCTTTTTCATACGAAGAAGCACCGCTGGGAGGATGTTTTGATATTCATCTCGAAGGTATGGGTTTGTCCGATTGGATTGAGGCGTGTACATGGCATTCAGGGCGTCAAAATGTTCCACGACAATTGCATGATGAGGCAGCAATGGATGAGCGTGGCGATGCATCAACGTGGCATCAATAATGCCCTTTGAGTAGATCTTCAACAATCGGAATGTCGGCTTCAAGCCAGTCGAGATTCAACCCTTCTGGTGATGAAATCCACTTCATCTCACTATGAACGGACATCTGGAGATTGTCCACATTCTCTGCCTCGACGAGGAATCCATGAATTTCAACGTGTAAGAAAGGATATGTGTGTGTCCAAACGCCTGCTTTTTTGACGATGGTTGCATTGAGGCTCAGTTCTTCCTGGAGTTCACGTAACAGTGCGTCTTCAGGAGATTCATCTCGTTCAACAGTTCCACCCGGAAATTCCCACTTGCCAGCTTTAGGTTCATCCTCACCACGCTTCATCGCGAGGAAACCACTTTCTGAAGTGAAGATTCCTGCAGCAACCTGAATGGATGGTTTGTAGAGCATGTGCGCAAGAATTCTACGAACAAGTTTGGATGCTTCCTTTACAGGCATATGTTCAACCGAAGGAAGATGGAGAAAAAGGCAAGGAATTGCAAATTTGTGGGCTTGAAGCGCTTCGAGTGTACGATAGTAGGTTTCATTGCAAATGTATCGTCCTGCGTCCTTTGACAATTCGATGTCAATCTCCCAGTCTTCGATACTCCACTTCTTGACCGGTACAGCGGCTTTCAAATCACCAGTTCCACTAAGCTTTGCACCATTCATCTGACGTCCAGAATTATCTGGGATTCTCATATCGAGGGCGTCCTCTGCAAGAAGTTCAATGCGTGGTTGCGTACATTCTCCACAAAGACCGAGATGAAGGATTGCGTCCCACTCACGAGAGGCGAGTTCATTTGCGGTCCATCTCGATCCATGTTCATCTACCGAAAGGACGTGTTTCTCAATCGACATCTCACTTGAACCCCTTCCAAATGGATTCTTAATCGGAATCAGTGATGGAAATGATTCCACGATGAGTTCTGTTGGATTGACATCATGACTTCCAAACGGTCCGAAGCCTGTGAGAAGTGCACGTGGCATGGTTTGTCCTAGGGTCGATTGTTCTTGATTTTGCTGACAAATTGGCAACAGATTGACAAACCACTGGACAAACCGCCCTCTGAGGCACATGACTCCAGCAGAGCAGTCGAAACTGAGCCCCATGCGCCTCGTCACTGAGATTTGGAGAGAAATTTTCCTCGGTGTCGGGATGTGGGGTGCATTCCGCCCCATCTTTGCAGCACTCTTAGCAGCCATTCCAGGGTTGTTTCTTGGTCAACATTTCAATCGAAAGCATCAGCGTGCATTTGATTGGACGCTTCTGCAGATTCCACTTGCTTTGACCATCGTTCTTTACGTTCCACTTTGGCTGTGGTCAATCTACGATGCATGGAGAGATGCCACAGTAATCGTATCTCAAGCGCGTTCACGCTAAGGGCGCCATAGTTGGTCAGTTGTTGCGAGTTCACCGCTCTTCATACCAGCTAAATCATTGAGATCGTCTTGGTCGAATTGCGTTGGCAGGTCACCACTGAACCATGCGCTGATGGTTACAGTCTCAACGGCCCAGTACATGACCGAGTCTTCGTTGTTGGAATGCCCAGGGTGCTCAGAATCTTCATGATCTGCAGGAGATGTGTAAACGAGATTCACAAGCCCAAGCAGATGTCCAAATTCGTGTACCATAACACTGTTTTCGATGTCTTCTGCTGATATTCGTGGGTTAAAGATGGATGTTGCATCATCGATGGAATCCGAAAACAAAGCAATGGTGGAGGCATCGACTGCGACACCAAGGACACTGTCATCGGAATATGTTCCTTCGGGCATGATGACATGCCAACGCAGGACAGAGGTTTGGGGTGGAGCGTCCATCGTTTCATGTGCAACTTCACGGACCTTGTTTGCCGTCCACGTGGAAGTTTCTGCAAAGGTCATCTCATTGAGTTCAATTCTGATTCCATCTGGCTTGTCGCAGACTTGGCCAAGTCGTTCCTTGAGCATGCTAACAGTCGATGACTCAGGGTTGTATCCAGGTGCATGATCGATTTCAATGACGAGTTCACGATAAGCATCGTCTCGAAGACAGGCAAGCGCTAATCCGCCGGGAACGCCCCATGATTCACCAAGAATGGTTTCGATATCCGAAGCACAACCTGCCATTGGAATGGAAAGCATCAGGCAGGAGAGGAGAACGCCCATCAAACGCTTGTTTCGCATGCACCCCGCTCCGCACTCTCTGTTCTAAAACGTCTGTCCATTACCACTCTTCTGGTAATTCAATCGGCGAGAACAATTGACCAGGTCCGGTTGCATCTGCTAGTTGTTGTCGCACAAGTTGCTCCCATGAGCGTAGAGCAAGAATTCCCTCAACAAGGTCCATCTCTGTTTCTACGAGTGTCACACGAATGAGTGTTGAAAGAATATCCATCCGGTCTTGATCAACAATCTTCAGTACTTTCTCAACATCGAAGGAGATTGAATTGTGTTCCACATTGTTTTCCTCGATTGGCCAAGGTTGAGCCACCTGCTCACTGATTGATGCTCCCGTTTTCTTAACGTATTCATTGAGAGAACCAAGCAAACCCTGAATGTGATGTTGCAAAACAAGGGCAACCTCAGCAACTGGCATGGTCAATTGGCCAATTAGATTCACCATTCGCTCTTGGAGCGTCACCATTGAATCCGTTGCTGACATACGTCAACACCTACTTCTTCTTGGAGAATCCTTCAATGTACTGCCAACCAAAGTGATTCCATTGCTCCTGCGTCCAACCTTCAGGAAGACCTGTTGGTGGCAGTGGTGCAATTCCTCGTGGATCCGCTTGGACGGATGGTTGAGGCGCTGGTTGAGGAATCGGTGCAGGAACTTGAGTTGGTTTCGGTGGTAGAGCAGGTTGAACCTTCAACTCAGGAACCTCCTTCTGTTCCATCTCCTCGGCAACGACTTCTGTTTGGTCTGCTTCGAATTCATCATCACCATACTTCATCTTTCGATACATGACAAGCATCCACAGGAACGCAGAGAGCGACGCGACTGCAACAAGATACATGAAGATGGCAAATTGACCATCACTCGCTTGCTGTGCAAGGGCATCACCATCACGAACTGTGTCTTTCTTGACGATGAGTGGATCGACGTTGTAACGGTCCATCTCAACACCATCAACAAGGACCAACAAGCGGTAGGCTTGCGATTCTCCTGCTTGCACGTTCGCAACGACGGGTATCGAAGCAAGAGCAGTGATTCCAGCTGATACAGGCATGCTCGTGTTTGCTTCTTCGTTCCAGTAACCGGTATCGACCAAACGCTGGAGAACGAAGCGAACATCGCCCTTTCCACCTTCGTTGAGGACGCTGATTTCAAGTTCCGAAGTCTCACCACGGGTTGGACTTGGATTGCTCCATTCGATGTCTGTTTCTGGATGATTGAAGGAAATACTCGGTCCGAGAAGGGACAATGGCCACGTTGCAAATGGCTCGTCGATGTTGTTGTTCGACGTATCAAATGGATTTCCTGTAGCATCTGAACCAGAGACCCATACATCGACGACATAGGATGGAAGAAGCATTGTAGCACCCATATCGGTCAGATCAATTTCCCCAGTCCAGAAGAACTGATCACCGAAGGGAAGCGTCTCTGGCAATGCAGTGGCTCCGCGGGAAATTTCAGCTTCTCCTGCACGGATTCGGTAATGCAAAACAGCAGGATTATCCATATCGAAGCCATTGTCATCAACGGTTTCAAGCATGACTTGTAGCGAGTTTGCCTCACCGATTGAAAGTGGTGAACCAGCAGGAACTTCGTTTAGCATGACTGTTTGAATGGTCGGATTTGAGCTGTCAACAGCGAAGCGTACACGTGGCAGTGGATTGGTTTCATCTTGAGCCAGTCCTGGCAAGTCATCAAGGCGCAATCGGAGATCAAGGTGCCCCGAATTGACCGCAGGAACCAACAAGTCAAGACTGAATTCACCGTTGTCTCGAGGAGAAGTTCTCCATATGTGATCGAAATCACCAAACACAACATCGAAAGCACCTGGAGGAGCGGGCGTCTCATCCTCGCTAAACAAGACACGTCCAGTGACTCGAAGCGCTTGTCCGCTTCCAATCAGCGTCTCCTCTGCCTCATCGTTGTAGTGATTGGTACCATCACGAAGTTCGACAGCCTTGATGTGGCCAGGTTCTGTGTAGAATCGGAAGTCGTTGTCAAGACTCCAAGCGTTGGAACCCAAACCACTGATCTTCGAGAAACATGGGGTTGTTTCACCCTCATTGCACGGTTTGTCCGTCACCTTAAGGACTGGAATGAAATGTTCGAGCCCATCGGTATCGTAGACTTCAGGGAACGACCATGTCAACTGGAAGCGAGCACGAATCAACAACTGATTGGCATCGTCACCGAACGTGGAGACTTGCGAATAGAGGTTGGAAACAGCGATGTATTCACCACCAGACTCAAGTCGAGCCTTTGGCATGCCATTCTCATCTTCCTCAAGTTGGATGAAAATCGATGTCTCATCATCGTTGACATCCTCGCCAAGAGCGAATTGGACGAATTGGATATCATCCCATCCGTTTCGATCGGAAAGGACCACCTGAGCCGTGTACATGACTCCAGGGTGAAGCGGTTGCTCATCTTCGTGTCCAACAATGCTTGAATTGGTCAAATCGACAACAGGTTCGAATTCTTGTCGAATCCGGTATGTGGATGCATCAGCCTCCCAGTTTGGCATGATTTGGCCTGGAGCATAACCACACACCTGTGGTGTTGGTGGGCAAACAGGTCCACCTCCCATAGCAACCTGATTTTGTTGACCATCCTTGCCACTCACATACATCGACACAACCTGTCCGTGTTCGAGCATTGAGTCGTCGACAAGACCGTTGAAGATGTTGAGACCACCAGCGATGGTTTCAGGCGAGGAGAGAGTTTTCTCAGTGTACTCATCTTCTTGTGGCAAGCCGTCGAAGTTGAAATCGTGACATCCAATGGCGACGGTCGACTTGCATCCAACCCAGTAGTGAAGACTGATTTGTGTTGGCGGATCGACACTGTCCTGAATGTTGACCGCAATCGCCTGACCACCAGGTGCTGGTGGACCAACATGGCGCTCCTGACCGTCAAAAGGCGTCACGCCCAAAACGAGGGGTGAGTTTCCATCAAGAACAAGTCGGATGGTATTGTATCCTGGGTTCGTGAAGGTTGAACCATTTGGCAGGTTGACCGCTTCAACGGAAAACACCATACCGCCTGGACTCGATTCAATTGGGGACATGAACGTCAAGTTGTACGAACCAAAGTTCGGATTGGATTCTTCAGCGAGAACAATTGGTTGTCCGATTGGATCGCCGTCATAGGTGACGTTTTGCCCAAGCACTCGTAGGTTGAACTCGCCTGAGAGTGGAGAGAGTTGCGATGCTTCGAAGTGAATCTTTCCAAGGAAGGAAAGATTCTGTCCTCCCCTTACCCAATCTTGAGCGAGCAGTTGTCGACCAGTTTCATCGAAGACTTGCAGACCATCGAGCTGAATATCGTTCTCAACCCGCAAACGCATGTTTTCGGTTTGCCAGTTGTTGACGGCAGTCCCCAACGAATCTTTCACGGTGAGCAGGGCCTCAGTGGCCGCCTCATCGTCCCAACTCCAATCGACTGTCACAGGAATACGAATTGTTCGCACATCGTCTGCACCGAGGAAGGATGAGCAATTAGCAGTGTCAAATGAAACGATACCACCTGCATCGTTCAATGTGCTGCATGCATCACCTTGTTGCCACTTGAAGGTTGGATTGTCTCCTCGAGAATTGTTGAGGGAAGCAGTAACCTCCGTTACGAAATTAACTTCATCACCATGGGCTACTTTGATGATGAGATTGCGAGCAACACCGTCAGGTGCTGCCATGCCTCCTTCAAATGCCGCACTGATGGCATGCGTATTCATCTTGTAGGCAATATCGATGTTTGTAATTTTGACCCGACCAGATGTTTGCGCCTTGATGGCAAGCGGAACCTCAACCATGCCGTCCCCATTGTCAGGAATGTAGTCGTTGAAGGCATCAACAAGTGTTGGTTGGAAGTCAACTTCAACTCCAACCTCTGAATCATCGTTGACGTCAATAGCAGATTCGTTGAGGAACAGAATACTCTCCCAATCAAAGGTACCATCGGCTCCAACGTCAATGCGTGGGCGGTCAGGATACCCTTCCTCATAGAACAATTCGAGACTGTCCATAACGGGTGTCTTGAACCTGTCCGTAGAGGTCATGGTGACAGCGTAACGCAGGATGTTCCCAGCGCCATCGGTTGAAAAACTCGTCTCAGCGAGGTTGGCTGCAGGTTGCCATGTTGATCCATCGTCGTTGGAAACCTGAACCGTAATGTCGGTTGCAGCATCGGTTGTGGCAACCCATACTGGACGAACCTTACCCACTTTGGTTCCTGTAGGTTTGGCAGGTGAGATCCAAGTTCCACTTGATTCGTATTCCGTAGCGTATTCTAAATCAACCCACCACGAGACTGCAGTCGAACCAATGAGTGTTGCCTTCCAGACCAGTTCCTTTCCAGGATGTTGGAAATGAACCGTTGTATTCGATTCAACAGAAACCCAGTGCGTTCCATTGTCAGCTGAAACCCAGTAATCGACACGGTCACCGATCGAAGTCGCAGACCAAAGCGTTTCCATGTTAACCGATAGAACATCATCTGGAGTTTCGATTACTGGGCCATACCATGTCGTAGTTCCCGGCGCGGGTGTCGTTTTGTATTGCCAACTTGTTCCAAACTCGTGATACGATGGGGAACTTGACCATGTGGAATATCCAGAGTCAACGGTGATGAATCGACGACCATCGTAGAACAAACCGTATCCCAAGGATGAGATACTGCGGACGGTGTTTTCAGGAATCAATGCAACTGCGCTACCTGAACGACCCCACGACTCTAGTTGATCACGATCGTTGTAGTAGTTGCCATCTTGACATCGCATGAAGAAATGGGTTTGATTCATCTCAAGACCACGAGCTTGCTGATTGGTGACGCCACATTGCCAAATCGAAGAAGATGAAGTCTGGAACGTGAAGTAATCATTACCACGCTCGAAATCACCAGTAGCACTGACTGTATAGGATTGAATTCTTCTGTTCTGATTGTGAAGAATCCAAATGGTATCTTCAACGGGGTCGTAAGTAATACCTGTATAATCACCGCTCCCTTGTGGCTGGAACGAATCTATGCAAACCCATTCGTTCTCATTCGATATGTCGAATTCAAGAACGCGATGATACAGCGTATTCGCAGTTGATGTGTAGAAGTACTTGTAGCCGGAAAGGATGGCGTACAAGCGCTCATCATCCGTCACAACCCAATCACGGAAACCCCATTGACCGTAATACGATGATGAGTGTTTGTTTGGAAGGGTACAACCGTTTTGATCGAGCGTAATGATGCTTTCACGAGTCCCGTTGTTAGGGTACAACCTGTGCACGATGTTGTGGAAACTTGTCGAGGACCAGGTCGAGAGGTACAACCAGTCGTGATGTCGTAGAACTGCCCCTTGCCCTTGTGCGTTGAGGGAGTTCGGATTGAGTTTCAGTTGTTGAGAGAAGAGAGCATCCGTTGAATTGGACGTATGAGGTTGACGCACAGCGTAGGTGCCGTTGTCAAGCCATGCTGTGCTGGATGGATTGATGTCCTCATCCATGCCATGGGCATTGAAGGCATGACTTGAGTTGGCCATTGCAAGCGTCAGGTCTGCACTTTGGTTGTCGGTGTTCGATGCCTCTCCAGCAACCCAATGATTGCGTGTCGTCGTTGGAATGGAAGACCATCCGGTCGCCGATGCACCGGACAACGTCATCTGAACATCTGTTACTTGAGCGCCCTTTGGTAGAGCGATTTTTGCTCCAGCATCAGCGTTACCGCCTTGATAGAGTGCAATATACTCTGTCGTACCATCGCTGAATTCGTAGGTGTGACGAGCTACTTCTGCAGCCTCTGCCTGCTCAATCCATAACTCTCCAAATGGAGAAAAACTCATTCCAAGGAACAGTGCGAGGAGCACGACAGCAATGGAACGTTGAGAGACAGCGTTTACACTCATGTTACAGTCCAGTGCTTGAAGGATTATCAAGCGTTTGCTTAGCGGTCACTACGTGGTTTGACGTGAATCGTACCGAATTGGAGAAGTTTCACCACGACTTCCGTCTTGTTCATCATCGTTCACTTCGAACCAATCAACCATCCAATCGCCGTCGGTATCCCAATTGGTAGGGTCGGTTCCTTCAGCGACGTGGTCGTCGTTGTAGTCCAAGAGATACCATCCGAATTCGTGCTCGCCAACGGCACGTACTGGAGCGGTATTCGGAGCGCCTGTGTAGTAAATCTCCCAAGGATCGGTGAGATTACCACCGCAAAGAACGTCGTGGTTCGATGCATCCTGAACCAAGAAATCGATGTCGTTATCGTTGACGATGTAAGCATAACGGAAATCGGAGCTCTGTGATTTGTCCATCTTGAGATAGTTCCTGACACCTTCATCCCACTGGCCCAAACCGAGCAGAAGTGAACGCAACTGCCATCCCTCTTGAATGACCTCTCCCTCGAACGTCAAGCCGGAGAGGCGTACTGCATTCGGACTCGAGAGTTGTTCGTTGGTGATGGCAAAATACTCCTGGAAATTTGTGTAGGGTTCATAGACACAACCGACACCGGAACAATCCCAGTTTCCGTCTTGATCTGCATCTTCGTTGGCATCGATTGCATCCCGGGGATCCATGGTGAACCACGTGTACGAAAGGTCAGGACGACCAAGAATTCCAGCGTCCAATGACAACGGCAGACATGAATTCGTCGATGTATCACAAGGCCCGCCAGTTCCAGGATCAATCCAGTCAACTCGAATCTGTAAGAACGATGAATAATTGTCGTTGGATTCGTTCCAAGCCTTAGCATACTCGTACCAATCGGGAATCATATCCCCATCCGTGTCGTTGTCCATTGGGTTTGTACCATACTTGAACACTTCACGTCCATCCGTGAGATTGAAATCTTGGTAGTGTGCGGTGACCATCCCGTTCATCGTTTCTGTAATGAATGATTCAGAGTCACTATCACTATCGTTGGAATCTGGACGCGTGTCGTTGTCGTATTCCATCCAGTTGGTGAACGGTAGGTCACCGATGCCAGGCTGGACTACTTGTGACGATGGAGTGAAAACTCGATCGACCCATTCGCCTTGTGGTGCAGGTACATCGAACACTGTTCGGTCGTACCAACCATCTGAATCACCATCATAGTGCACATCCCACGGGTTCAATGGGTTCGCAGCCCAGTGGTTTTCTGTTGTTGGATTATCCATTCCGTACAAGGCATAGCAATATTCCCAACCATCCGGAATTCCATCGGAATCAGAATCAGGATGCGTTGGGTCGGATACACCAACGAGGGTTCGGTTGAAGTTGTTTTCATTGAAGGAATTGATGGTGTTCATTCGGCTTACAGACTCAGGTCCTTTGGCCATGAAGTCATTGATCAATGCTTGGCGAGCTTGCAGAATGGTCATCCCTGTTTCTTCCATATAGGCATTCATTGCATCCTCGCCAAAGTCCACAATACCAACAGAGGCAGGAACCGAGGTTCTGTTCAGGTACTTGCCCCATGTTCGTGCTTCCCATTCACGCAGGTTGGAGTAACGTTCGTCCAAATCGATGGTTCCGTCTCGGTTGCAATCGTAACTGTCACCGTCGGAATCCAGGTTGACGTCCGTCTCAATCAGTGGATTCAATCCCCATCGGTTCTCGTTCAAATCCCATGAAGTGAACCAATATTCGAAACCATCGTACATACCATCATCATCGGTATCCGGGTTGGTAGGATCGGTCATTCCAAGGAGGAGAGAAATGAACACATTCGGAGGTTCACCTGATTGCCAGGCATTGAAGTCGTCCAACAATCGCTTTCCACGGGAATCCTTTGAAATGAGAATTTGGAAGACACGCTGCGCCTTTTTCGCAGGCTGTTGTACGTCTCCATCTTCATGCAGCAATGGAGCATCTGCCGGTGCATCGATTCCATTTTCTGGGTTTGAGGTCGCTAGAGCAAATTCTTG